>DASUXH010000189.1:0-3329 GCA_036378015.1 Nitrospira sp.
CGTCCAGGATGGCAAAGTCGACCTCATTTTTATCAACAATCGTTTCGCCTACAAGACCCGGGGGCTATTTCGCAACGTACTCAAAAGCGAAAGCCCGGAGGACATTCGCAAACTCCTAGGCCATGAAGACTATGGTGATGAAAACGTAATGGGTGCGGTGTTGGCCTACGACAAGCAGGGATTCGTGATTAATTACCTGGGCAAAGACGTCAACATCGAATTCTCGCCGGTTCACTGACCTCTCTCTTCCGTTTCAGGCACAGCCCTCCTCTCGAGAATTTGCTCGCTTCTCCGGCCGACACAGCACGTTGATGTCAGAGATCGAATGCGGAAGACGCTATAGCGAAGGGCCGGAGGCGCGCAGGCCGTAGCTGATCAAACTCGTCGCCGTATTCCATCGGCGGTTGGAATTGAGAATGACCACCAGGAGATCGTTCCCGTTCTGGGACACTTTCGCGATGAGACACCGTCCGGCTTTCGAGGTGAACCCGGTTTTTATGCCTTCAACGCCGGGAATCCGGCCGAGCAGACGATTCGTCGTGTGCAGAATATACGCATGCGTGCCGTTGACCGGCATGATCATCGCGCGTTCCTCTTTCACCAATGTCCGAAAAATCGGCTGTTGCAGAGCGATCACGCTTAGGGAGGCAAGATCTTGCGCCGTCGAATAATGATCCGGGCCGTCAAATCCGCATCCATTGGTGAAGTGCGTATTATGCAGGCCCAACGCCGCGGCCTTGTCGTTCATCAAGCCGACGAACTGGGCTTCGTCTCCACCGACATGTTCGATTGCCGCCAGGCAAGCATCGTTGGCAGAGACGATCAGCATGGCCTTCAGCAGATCATCGAGCCGGAAGACCTGGCCTGCCTTGAGCCGCAAATGAGTTTTGTGCGCGCGGGCGGCCGCCGGACTCACGGTGACCAAATCGTCCAGTCTCCCGTGTTCAAGGATCACAAGAGCGGACATGATTTTTGTCAGACTGGCCGGGGACAAACGCTTGGCGGATTCATGTTCATAGAGGACACGCCCTGTGTTGAGTTCTTTGAGGAGAATGCTGTGGGCGGGCACGCGGCGCCAGGGCAACGACTGATTCTCTTCACTGACGGTGTGCAGCGGTCTTGGTTTTCCGCTGGCGCGTTTCGCTTGAACTGTTGCAGGGATGAGCACCATGAGGCACAGCGCCATCAGAATGGAAGTGCGCATGCGACGACTGTGGGCAGACATCATGACGCGCGCCTCTCGTCAGAGCGTAAAGGACTCGCGAACCTTGGTGCCTCGGAAACCGCTGTCGATCACTTTATGGAAAAATCGAAGAAGATCGGCGAGATCGATCCAAAATCCGCAATTGAGACAACGGGCGTACAGCCGCCGATTCATGAGCGTGTAATGCCGCTCGACCATCATGAAGCCTTTGCATTTAAGACAATCCATTACAGGAAGAGCCCAAAAAGTTTTATCTGATGCGCTTCATCACCAGGGCGAGGCATCCCGCCAGGAGGCCGCCGCCGAAAATCGTCGTGGTGAATGACACATACGGGCTCGCACCAGCACTCGGATGCGCGCCATCGAACAGGTCACGCACTCCTCCTTGAACCATGAGCACCGACAGCGTGAGGAGAGCGCCCATGCCGAACCACCATGAGAAGGATCTCACCGCTGTCCTCGTGCAGGGCAGCCTCCGTCTGAAAGCCGCGCCTGCCGGTCACTCTAGCCGAGGGGTCCCGGACTGTCAAGCTGACGGCGCCGTTTCGACTGCGGCTATGGAGCGGCCCTGGACGAAGAAGCGGCCGTTGCCGGAGCCGGTCCCGCTTTGAGCCCTCGATGAAGAAAAATCGACACCGTCCCATCGCCGTTGTCAGCCGTGACGAGACCGGGCTCTTCGACCTCCTTGCTCGTGACGCGGTATAAGGCGATGGCAAAGGGACCGGCCTTGGTCCGGTAATTCCTCGGCGGATATTCGAACGTGCCGTCGCCGCGGCCGAAGAGAATGGAAAGATCGCTCGACTGCAGGTTGACGATGGCGACGTCCACGCGATGGTCGCCGTTGAAGTCCCGCGCCAAGCCGTAGTTCGGGCCGGCGTTCGCACCGGAGTCGTGGCCAGGCTGAAACGTGGCATTGCCGTTTCCCAAAAATGTCGAAAAACTGTCCCGCTCCCCATTGATGACAAGCAAATCTCGAATGCGATCGTTGTTGAAATCCGCAAAGCTGACTCCCAACGGACGTCTGCCTGACCGATAATCCGTCGGCGACTGGAACGTCCCATCGCCGTTGCCGATCCAGATGGAAACGGCATTGGACATGGGCCCTCCATTCGTGACCACGAGATCGATCTTTCCGTCGCCATTGAGATCGGACAACGCGACTGAGGTAGGCGTATCGCCGTACTCATACTGAGCGCCGTGCTTGAATTCACCGTTGCCTTGACCAATGAACACCTTGATCTTGTCATTGCGCAGCGCCACCACCAGGTCCGCCATCTGGTCGCCGTTCAGATCGTCACTGGCGATGGCTACCGGTGTCCTGTGGACGGGATATTGAGGGCCTTCCGTAAATTTGCCGTCCCCCCTTCCGAAGAGGACGGCGATTTGATCGCCTCCCGCGCAGGCCAGGACGATGTCCGAGTATGCATCTCCATTGAAGAAGCCTGTGGCGAGCGAGCGTGGTTCCTGACAGACGTGCAGCTGCACCTGATCGTGAAACGTTCCATCCCCGTTTCCGATCAGAGTCGACACAGTATTGCTGCTCACATTGGTCGTCAGTAGATCCGTCACGCCATCCTGGTTGATGTCGATGGCGGTGATCGTCGTGGGATTCTTGCCGACCTTATAGCTCGCGAAGTAGTAGAAGAGATCAGGCGGAACGTATGGATCCTGTTTGGAACAGCTCGCGGTCAGGATGACGCCGATGAGGCTGGATACGAGAAGCGTCCAGCCATATCTCGCTGTCATTGGCTGCCGCAGCCACACCACTCGGCCTCTTTTCGTCCACAATCGCCGCTGAACCGCCAGCTTTTGAAAGGATGTTAGTATACCGGCGGCGGCTTTCTCGTGGCAATGAATCGGCCGCCCAATGCCGGTTGCCGGCCATCGAATGCGGAGGAAACAGCCTTTGAAAGTCGGCTTCCATCTGGGGTAGACTACACTCCCTTTTCAAGGAGGAGTCCATGGGCAAGACGGCAAAAGTTGACATCACGATGTACGGAATCGCAGAAGTTCTGCATTGGTGCCATGACCGGAACAAAGGGCGCATTCCGGGCGCCGACACCGCCGGATTTGACAAAATGAAAGCGCTTCTGGCGGAAAAACCGCAGTCAGGAGATTACTTCAC
>DASUXH010000190.1:0-8232 GCA_036378015.1 Nitrospira sp.
GCCACGGCCTGGTAAAGATTACGAGGGGCGTAGGGATTTTTACCATCCAAGAAACCCCAGCTTTACCCTGAGTCCAGGTTTGTTGTCAGGAACCATTCCCTGTGCGTGGCACGTGCGGGCCGGCACGGTCTCGCCTCCCCTGCCCTCACCGCTCATCGCACCTCACACCGCGATAGACCCCGCCCACGATCTTGTCAAAATCACCGGTCGGCCACGCTTGGTCTATTTCAACCACTGTCATTGTTGACAGTTTCCGCCTACTCCAGAACGTGCTACTCACATCACCCGCTAGCGTCGTCTAGCACACGAGAGTGTGTATCTAACCGGGAGGTGTCGCATGGATGCCACGAGTCTCATCATCGATCTGATTTCCGGTGCCGTTGGCGGTAACGCAGCCGGAGCGGCTATGCCGGACAAGAGTCTCGGTACGCTGGGCAACACAGTTGCCGGGCTTGTCGGTGGTGGCCTCGGCGGTCAAATTCTTCAAGCGCTCTTGCCAGCTCTCGCCGGCGGAGGCTCTGACCTTGGCGGGATCCTCGGAAACATTGCTGGTTCCGGAATAGGCGGCAGCCTGTTGATGATCGCCGTTTCCCTCGTCAAGAACGCGTTCGCAGCGAAAGCGTAGCAAAAGATCTAGCCCACCGAGAAAAAACGCAAAAGAGAAACTCACAACTCGCGGCGCGTGGCGGGGCGGCACGATCTCGCCTCGCCGCCGTACCTTCCCGCTCCCTCAACGTTCAGCGCACCTCACCTCGCGATAGCCCCCGCCCACGTGAAAACTAGAACGTCTGAATCCTCGACCAAAGTCAGACTTGATATCTCAAAGACGCCGCCGACCGCACCCGTCAGCGGTCCGATCCGACGACTACATAGCTCTTAACTTTCTGTTTTTCCGACGGGCACGTCGGCTCTTTACTTGCCTGCGTACTTGGATCACACTTTCCCTCGAAGACTGGTGAACTTCTCGTGCTTGATCGACTTCCCCTTGCGGATGCGACACGATGCATTACGATACAATTATCTTTGGACTTTCTCTTCTTGCCGCGAGTTTTTTATTTGGTAAGTACTTGTCGCCAATCTCAGACGCCTCTCGTCTGCGAAGCCATGATGACTCCGCCGTTAATGATGTCGAACAATGCCCTCTTGCGATGGCAATTAAGGCCCTCACAGAACGCAATGGGCTCGGTGAGATTCTTGCCGCTGATACCACAACGATTCCAGGGCAATTGATTTGGAGGCGCACGTTGGTTGGGAAGACGCGCGGTATTAGGTTCGCTTCGCCTGATTCTGCGCAAACTGAGTACATCCTCTCCTATTTTGAAAAAGACGGCGATGTGGTTGTCGACGGAAAATGGATGTGGGACTTAGAGCATTCGGTTGCCGCATTCGCTCGCTTTCTTATCGAATGGGAAGACCTGCGAAATATTAGTAAGGACAGCGTGGAGTATCTACAGCAGCAAGTTAAGACTACTTAATGAATGAGAAAGAACAAAAAGGGCACATTCGGCTTCTTGAAAAGCTACACCCCGCCTGGATGCCGACGCGATGATTCAGCCATGAAGACGCCCATGGAGGATGCTCCCCAGACCGAAGCTCTCCTCAACGCCGCCGCCGACCGCCCGCCCCCGCCCAGCAGCCTGAACACATGATCCGTTTCTTTTGACCCAACTCGCCTATCCACTACGGGTTGTCCTCATAAAATCTGGGTGGTAAGCTGATTTTGAAAGGAGGAGGCATCATGAAATTATTCCTTCAAATCCTGAGTGTGTTGGTGTTCCCGATGCTAGCAGTTCATGTGGCGTTAGTAACGGCAGTTTCGCCGAAACTCGCCAAATTGGTGGCCTAGTTATCGGCTACCCCACATTGGTCAGCAGGTGGGAACCACGTATTCTTCGCGGTTCCCGCTTGCCATATATCCCGCTACATCCTAATTCATAACACCTCATCACCACCAACGGTCAAGAACAGTGCTCGGGAGTCTTTTCTGAACGCCGACGCGATGATTCAGCCATGAAGACGCCCATGGAGGATGCTCGCCAGACCGAAGCTCTCCTCAACGCCGCCGCCGACCGCCCCCGCCAGCAGCCCGATCCGACCCCTAACTCCTATTCAGTTTCGCGGCTCCTGGCGGCATTTTATTAACACTTGCTGTACAATCTCCTCGGCTACAAGGACGAAGTCATTCAGTCCATTCCCCGCAGGAAGGAAGCTTGATGTCTCCCCCAAAGCTCATCACTGAACGTATCTTCGAATTTCTCCGAACGTCCCCTGAAGGTGATTTTGAGGCTCTTGTGAGGCGCTATCCCGAGTTCACATGGAACGACTTTTATCTTGAAGTGTCTCGTTTACACCGACATGGCCTGGTCACAATTACGAGAGGCATTGGAATTTTTACGATCAAAGCTGCAACCCTTTCCTAAAAATCAGAAAAGAAAAGCACCTAAGAAAAGGGGACAGGCTACTTTGCGAAGTGCTCAATTCCCTCCGCCTGGACGCCGACGCGAAGATTCAGGACTGAAGACGCCCATGGAAGCTGCTCGACTCAACCGACAATAAAAAGTAGAATTGCCTCGCCCCGCCGTATGAGGTGGTGAGAACACTGTCGGTGTCATCTCGACTGCGGGGATAGCTCAGTGCCACTGGGAGCAGGCATGCAAAAGACTCGTATTATTTGCACGATCGGCCCGGCCACGGAATCCTACGACATGTTGCAGAAGATGTACGAGGCCGGGATGACTATTGCGCGACTGAACATGTCCCATGGGGACCACGACTTCCACGCCAAGGTCATTCAACACATTAAGACACTCAACAAGAAGGTCAAGTTTCCCATCCCCATTCTCCTGGATACACAAGGCCCGGCGATTCGCACCGGGAACCTCTCCAACGAGCTCGATCTGCGGCAGGGTGCCATCGTATCCGTCACCACGCGCGGGCCGATGGACGTTGAGGAGAGCTCCATCCACATCGACTACGCGGACTTGCTGGAGCAGGTCAACGTCGGGGACAAGATCACCGTGGATAACGGGCTGATCAATTTGGAGGTGTTGGAGAAGCACGAGCGCGTCATGCGGTGCCGTGTCTTGGACGGTGGGCTCTTGAAGAGCAAGCGCCATGTGAATCTGCCAGGTATCCGCGTCAATCTGCCGGCGATCACGCAAAAGGACACGAAGGATATCCTGTTCGGCCTCGAACGGGATGTAGATTTCATCGCGCTATCTTTCGTCCGTGAAGCCGCCGATATTCAGCAACTCAAGGCCCTCATGGGTGAAAAGGTGGGGCGAGTGAAGATTATCGCAAAGATCGAGGACCAGGAAGGCGTTCGCAACCTCGAAGAGATCATCAAGGAGTCGGATGGCATTATGGTTGCGCGTGGAGATCTGGGGGTGGAGATCAACATCGAGGATCTGCCAAACGTCCAGCGCAGGATCGTACAACTCTGTGCCGAACACGGAAAACGGGTGATCGTCGCGACCCATCTGCTGGAATCCATGATCCACAATCCGCACCCCACTCGCGCAGAGGTCACGGACGTCGCCAACGCGATCTATGAAGAAGCCGACGCAGTCATGCTCTCCGGGGAAACCACGGTGGGGAAGTATCCGGTGAAGTGTGTTGAATACCTGCGGAAGATCGCGCTGAAATCCGAGACGATACCCGGCTTGCGGTTTGCGAACCAACTGCGCGATACTGGAAATAAACAACAGTTGGCGGCGGCGGCCGTTCGGCTGGCCGAGGGGGTCAACGCCAAAGGAATCGTCGTGATAACCAGACGGGGACTCATGGCCGATCTCGTGGCAAACTGCCGTCCCTTCTCGACCAACATTTACGCTTTCACGAACATGAGCCAACCGCGACGGACCATCATGCTCAACCGTGGTGTCTTTCCTTTCAAGATCGATTTCAGTTCGGACCCTGAGAAGACGCTGCAAACAGCGTTCCGGATTCTGAAGGACCGTGAACAGTTTCAGGTTGGAGACAAGGTTGTGATCATCTCGGATGTTCTGGCTCAGCAACGAGTCGACTCGATTCAGATTCGTGACATCCCCTTGGATGCCATCCCGACAGAATCAGCCGACGAAGTATCCTGAGGAAATGAAAACCGGGACATCTGCCTTCGAAGATACACCGCGCCCGGACGCCGACGCGATGATGACGACGCCCATGGAGGATGCTCGATAGACCGCAGCTCTCCTCAACGCCGTCGCCGACCGCGCCTGCCAGCAGTTTGAACATCCGCCCCTTTAACTCAGTTTCGTGACGCGTGGCCAAACGGTTCGGCATCAAATCCGCCTCTTTTTTCGGCACTGAGATTCTGCCAGAATACACGCCCACCGCCCTCAGAAAAACTTCATGTTGATTACCGTGATGGGTGGGGTAAGCATCGAGATCCCTTTGGGGTAATAGCGGAGCAGAATCCTTTCACTCAGTATCCGCCATGAAATTATCAGCCTACGATCCGGGCGAATTTTACGATGAGCTGTATGAGGGGCAAGGTCAGCCACGACCTGGAAGCACGGTCTTGCTGCGGAAGCTTGCGTCACTGCCGGAAGGAGAACTCAAAAAACGTCAGGAAGCAGCGGAACGAGTGATTCTCAACATGGGTATGACGTTTGGCGTCTCTGGAAGCGATCATGGACACGAGCAGATTTTTCCCCTCGACATCGTCCCGCGGATCGTCGTGTCATCAGAATGGGAGCACATCGAATCAGGGCTTCGCCAGCGCATGCGCGCGTTGAACTTTTTTATCGACGACGTGTACCACGATCAAAAGATCATCAAGGATGGGGTGGTCCCCAGCGAACTGCTCCATTCCGGCAAGGGCTTCTTGCCTCCCTGCATAGGTCTCAACCCGCCGCGAGGGATTTGGTGCCATATTGCCGGGATCGATCTGGTCCGTATCGGTGATGGCCGGTACTACGTCCTCGAGGACAACGCCCGTTGCCCGTCCGGAGTGGCGTATGTATTGGAGGCGAGGCAGGTCATGAAACGGACGTTCCCGGAGCTGTTCGAGACCTATCGCGTGCGACCGGTCGACGGGTATCCGAGCCACCTTTTGGAAACACTTCGTTCCCTCTCGGACCTTCCCGATCCAACAATCGTGATTCTCACACCCGGCATCTTCAATTCTGCCTATTACGAGCACTCTCTGCTTGCCCAAAAGATGGGGATCGAACTGGTCGAGGCCAGTGATCTGGTCGTCGTCGATGGATTTGTGCACATGCGCACCACCAAGGGATCTCAACGTGTGGATGTCATCTACCGACGGATCAATGACGACTACCTCGACCCACTCGCATTTCGTCCCGATTCCGTGCTTGGAGTCCCAGGTCTCATGGAATCCTACAAGAGAGGCAGAGTCGCGCTCGCCAACGCCCCAGGCACCGGTGTCTCGGACGATAAGGCCATATACGCCTACGTCCCCAAGATCATCAATTACTACTTGGCTGAGGAACCCATCCTCCCAAACGTGCCAACCTATGTGTGTTCTGACAGACGGGACCGAACCTACGTCTTGGAGCACTTGGAACAACTGGTCGTGAAAGCGACCAATGAAGCCGGCGGCTATGGAATGATGATCGGTCCTCATGCCTCGAAGCAGGAGCGTGAGGACTGTGCCCGCCGTATTGAGGCAGATCCGCGCAACTACATCGCCCAACCAACCCTGGCGCTCTCGCGAGTGCCTACCCTAGTTGAGGATCATCTGGAGGGACGTCATGTTGATCTACGCCCATACGTCCTCTATGGCCGGGACATCTACGTGCTGCCGGGAGGCATGACGCGTGTGGCATTGCGGAAAGGGTCGCTCGTGGTGAATTCATCTCAAGGTGGTGGGAATAAGGATACGTGGGTCCTTTCATGAACGACGCTATTTGCGCTGAATCACCGACGAGAAGTGGGCTCGCACCAGGTCAACGATGCTAAGCCGAGTCGCCAGCTCGATCTATTGGTTGAACCGTTACATCGAACGGGCGGAGAATTACGCTCGATTCGTCGAGGTCAACTTGAACCTCACTCTCGACCTTCCCAGAGGGACCGCAGAGCAATGGGAACCGTTGGTGGCCACGACGGGGGATCATGAGAGTTTTCTGCATCGCTATGAAAAGGCGACGAAGGAGACCGTGATCCAGTTTCTTTTGGCCGATGCCGCGAACGCCAACTCGATTCTGTCCTGCCTCGTGGCCGCTCGGGAGAACGCTCGGTCGGTCCGGGAGGTGATTTCCGCCGACATGTGGGAGCAGGTCAACCGGTTCTATCTGATGGTGAGAGACGCTGTCTCGAAAGGCTTATCCAGCCACAATCTCCACCCATTTCTATTGGACGTGAAAGCCAACAGCCATCTCTTTCTGGGCATTACCGATGCCACGATGTCGCACAGCGAGGGCTGGCATTTTGCCCGACTCGGTCGTCTCCTTGAACGAGCGGACAAGACCTCCCGGATTCTCGATGTGAAATACTTCATGCTGCTCCCGACCGTAACTGAAGTGGGCACGCCGTTCGATATCATTCAGTGGTCCGCTTTGTTGAAATCGGCCAGTGCCCTCGAGATGTATTACAGACGCTTCGGTCGAATCTCCCCCGATGATGTTGCGGCATTTCTGGTTCTGGATTCTACGTTTCCTCGAGCGATCCGATACTGCCTCATCAAAAGCGAGGATTCGCTTCACGCCATTTCCGGGTCCGAGCACGGGGCCTATCAGAACCAGGCGGAGAAACGACTGGGCCGGTTGCGCGCAAGACTGGATTTTGCAGATGTCGAAGATTGCATCGCAGACGGTCTCCACGAGTTTGTGGACCACTTTCAGGTTCAACTCAATGACGTCGGAGACTCTGTTGTTGAAACTTTCTTTGCTCCTCGTCCCATCCACAGTACAATCCCGGTGATGGAGACACAATGACCTTTTGCTTGGGCATGAAAGTCGAGGACGGACTCGTCGGCATCGCCGACACCAGAGTCACGACGGGCGTTGAGTGCATCACGGCGGGTAAAGTGTCCATCCATCAGCATGGACGTCACTCGATGTTCCTCATGACGTCGGGATTGCGTTCGGTGCGAGACAAGGCCGTCACGTATTTCGACGAGGCCATCAGTGAAAGCGATCAGACCTTCGACAAGCTCTTTAAGGCCGTCAATGTGTTCGCCACCCAGATCCGTCGCGTTGCTCAGGAAGACAAGGAATCGTTCGACAAAATTGGACTGATCTTTAACCTCCACGCTCTGGTGGGAGGACAGTTGGAAAATGACCGCGAACATAAGCTCTTTCTTATCTATCCACAAGGGAACTGGGTAGAGGTGAGCGAGGGCACGCCGTACTGCATCATTGGCGAAACAGGATACGGTAAGCCATTGCTCGACCGCGTCCTGCGGTACAACTCCAGCATGGACCTCGCATTGAAGGTGGGATTTCTCGCGTTCGATGCGACGCGCACGAGTTCGACAACTGTCGAATATCCGCTCGACGTCGTACTCTATCGACACGATACCTTTGATGTCGTCGAACACCGTTTTCAGAAAGAAGATCTCGCCGACATCTCTTCCTGGTGGCAGTCTCGCATTTATGAGTCGGTCGAAAAACTGCCGTCGAACTGGGTCGATCGCCTGCTAAACTTACTCCCTCAGGACACGAGGCCAACCGGAAACTCCGGCGGTCCCGCTTCATGAGACAAGCCTGGCACGTACCGAACTTCTCTGCGCTCCCCCACTCTGTCCTACCCGCCCGGACGCCGACGCGATGATTCAGCACATGAAGATGCCCATGGACGTTACTCGTCAGACCGAAGATCTCCTCAACGCCGCCGCCGCCGATCGCCCCCGCCGGCAGCTTGACCACATCTACCGATAAATCTCTACATTTCCCGACACATGAGGGGCAGGCTTACTCCCCCGCCCCTCCCGCAGGGCATGTGGTGGACTCGCCCGTTGACGGCGTTTCTACCGCGCTCTGCATGCCGGTCTGGATTCGAGGATAAGGCTAGTTTGCTAAATGCTTGAAGAGTTTCGAAGTGGGTGCCAGCAACCATTTCGCGGCGCGAAGCAGGCCGGCTTGATATGAAGCTTATCTTCTCAGATAGCTTGATCACAGTATGGAAAACGGATGTTTATCCGACTACATACAATGTGGGCCGCGAGTGGTACGGCCAATCGCAGAGGGATGGAGAGAGCAATAGAGGTGAGCAACAGCAAATCATGGAGCCCAATCGTTCGGCGCATTTTCCTCATAAAATCCATGT
>DASUXH010000191.1:0-2321 GCA_036378015.1 Nitrospira sp.
CAACAGTGATGCCGCCGCAAGGCCGAGGAGACCCCGTTTGAGGGAGGTAGCAAAGTGAGTGGAATCAGGCATCTGGTCTCTATCAGGCGGCCGGGGCGTCACGGCAATCCGAGTGTGCGTTTCTGAGCGTCCAAATAGGCACGCGAATTCTGCCATCGCCGTTCGAGTCCTTGATACATTCGGTCCAATTGGGGCTGCTGCGACGGCGAAAGCTTGGTTTTGAGGTCGGCCATGCCTCTGATCAGAATGTGTTCGACCTCAGCTTGGTGTGCGAACCGCAATTCCAGCAACGCCACATGAGCGCGCGAGACGATTGGTTCGATCTCGGCCTGCTGCTGACCGGTCAACGACAGGCCTTCGGTAAGCCGTTTCATCATCCGGTCGTGATGGGCTGCGGGGCCGTGCTCGCGCGGCGTGCTCGGTTCAGCATGTAGGAACATCGAGTCCGCGACGGCACCGCCGAGCGCTCCGGCGCAGAAGAGCACGAAGAGCCCCCCCCACAGTTTCAGTCGAGACGTCATGATTCCTCCAATCCGCTACTCATCAAACAGGGGAACGGATTCCAGCTCTTCGGCGACCAGGACCGGATTAGGCGCGAGTGACGGCCGCCATAGGCTAACCGTCAGCACGCTCGCTGTCAGCACCACCGCCGCGGTGATGGTCGCGGTGCGCCAGACGAGCTGATCCAGGACGGTGGCGGGCGTCCAGCGGCTCCGCTCCGTTGCCGACCGCCGAACATCTCGCATGACGTCCCACCTTACGTCGACCGGAGGCGACACCTGCGATTGCGAGCGGTAAGCCTCGATCAAGGCACGCTCAAGGCAATTTACGCTGTCGTCGTCATGTCGCGTCATGGGCATTCTCCGCAAGTGTATGGCGTAACAATTCGCGCAGGGCCTTCCGCGCCCGATGCGCGCGAACCTTCACATTCACCAGACTCCAGCCTAGCATGTCCGCAGCCTCCCGCACGGAATAGCCGTCGAGGTGCACGAGCGTGAGGACGGCGCGATTTTCAGGAGATAATCGCTCCAACGCCCAGCCCAGCAACTCCCTCGCTTCTTGTTTGGCCGTCTGATCGCGAAATTGCCGATCGGAGTGCGACGACAGCGTCTGTTCGATCCAGCGTGTATGCTCGTCACTCAAGGCACTGACAGGCACTTCCTCACGACTGCGCGCTCTCCAAAAGTCATAGCAGGTACGCACCGCAATGCCGGCCAGCCAATGCTCGAAGGGAACCGACTCCGAAAACTGCGCCAGATTGACATAGGCTTTGACGAAGACCTCATGGACCAGCTCACGGACCCGGTCGGCCGGCACGCGGCGGGTCACGATGCGGCCGACATGATTTTGATACCGATCGATCAAATCCGCAAACCGCTCGGTCTCGCCCTCCCTGACCCGGCGGACAAGCCCGCTCTCCTCCGCCGAAGCACTCTTGACGGGTAACGGGTCATCGGCCATCGACAGATGAAACCCCGGAATGATTCCTCTGTTCACCAGAACCGCTGCGTGGCTCATGATACCACCGTGACGAGGTCGAGCGAACGTGAATCGGTTTCAACCGGCCGAGGTCGCTGACTCCGGTTCCCGGAGATCGCTCTGTTGCGGGCGCTCCGGCTGACCGGACATCCGGTCATGGTGCCGATAGGCGTGCCGCAGTGTTTTGAGCTTCGTCTGTTGTTCCGGTGTCAGTACGCCCCACAGCTCCCGCCTGGCTCGAATGCCGATGATTCGGACCTGCGCCTCGAACGATTCCGCTTCCTTGACCTTCGTTTCGATCGCCGGCATGTCGGCCTTGGTATCCCACAGCATCGCGCGAAGTTCCCGTTCGCTGACCTGACGGTCGGCCGAGGCGCGAATGGCGGCGCGGTCGGCATCGAGCGCCACGGACCGGAGTTTGCCGATCTGCTCATCGCTCAGTCCGATCTCCTGTTGATGAGACAAGAGCCGCCGGAGCGTATGCCCTGCGACGCCGGTCTGTCCGTGGCCATGGTGGGTCATGGCATGTCCCTGGCCGCAACGGTAGCCGCCGTCGGCCCCGGCGGTTGCAACGGCGAGCAACGTCGTGCCTAGGACAATTGATAATCCAAATACGAGACGAGTATCCATGGACGCCTCCTTTAACATGGTGTAATGCCTGCCTTTTCTCTCAATGTCCTGGTCGCGGGAATGTCACAAAAGGTTACAGGTCTCGTAAGCCCTGGAATGTATGGAAAAGGTAGGTCGTTGGGGGACGGGAGGTGTGAAAGGCGAGAAGACTATGCGGAGGTCACTGCGTTTGGAATTCTCCGTGAAGCCCTTCGGGGATCGACGGAACATAG
>DASUXH010000192.1:0-3834 GCA_036378015.1 Nitrospira sp.
GAGGGAAAGAGGTTTTCAATAATAAAGGGACATGCGCGCGATGCCATGTGCCTCCGCTGTTCACCGAACCGGGATGGGCGCTTCACACTCCGGAGGAGATAGGCATCGATGATTTTCAGGCCAACCGTTCCCCTGAAAAGCGCTATCGCACGACCCCACTGAGTGGACTCTTCACGCGCATGAAGGGCGGCTTCTATCATGATGGACGATTCGGAACCTTGCGGGAAGTTGTTCGGCACTACGACACCGTCTTGAAACTGGATCTGGCAGAGTCAGAACAAACAGATTTGATCGAATATCTCAAATCGCTCTGACGCTGCAATTGAGAAGGCGGAGCAGACACGTTGAGAAGACGAGGACGGCCTCCGAAGGTATCAGAAGAGCGGCCGTCCTCTTGTCTGTCCGTTCGAGCAGCGGGTTTCAAGCAGTAGTTCGCGTTCTCATCGAGGTGACGTGTACCTAGAATCTCGATGCCGTCAGCGTCACGTCGGTATTTGCCCAGGCATGGCGGAATCGTGATTCCGTTGCATCCGCCTCGGCGTTCTTGCCCTGCGCCCGGAGCGCCTGTGCCAGTCCAAACAGAGACCAGCCGTTCTCGGGAAAGCGCCGCAGGTCTTCGCGATACACCTTCTCCGCCTCGGCAGGTTGTCCCGCCTTTAAGAGTGCCGCGCCAAGCGAATGCCGAATTGGGTAGTACCACTTCGGCGGTTCAAAATAGAGTCCCGCATCCTCAAGCTTGGCGGCCTCACGGAAGTGGGTTGTGCCCGCCTTGAGGTCACCTCCCCGAGTGGCGATCTCGCCGGACAGTGCATGCACGGCGATGGAGAGCGCCGTCTTGCCATCGGCGCCTTCTGGTGTTGCAGCATTGATTGCCTTCACCGTGTCGAGCGCGGTTTGCGCTTCCGCCCACTGTCCCTTGGCCGCCTGCGCCACGCCACGGGCGTACTGCGCCATGGCGTACGAGAAACGAATGTCAGCCGGCGGGAGCGGTTCGGCAAGCACTTCGTCCCATTTTCCAAACGTGGTCAGGGTAAGCGCGTGGTAGGGCAGCATTTCTTGTAACAACCCCACCTGGCGCGCGGCGTCAACGTTTACTTTGGAGGTGAGCGTATTTGACGCTTCAATCGCCTGCGCGCTGCGGCCCGCCATTGTGGAGGCGAAGGCCAGGAAGTGAATGTTGTGCGGATAGTACGCGAGAGGATACACGCCCACCGGGTGCTGTCCTTCGATGAACACCTCGTCGTTGTGAATGGCATGTTGATTGGCCTTCACGGCGTCGTTCCATCGACCGACCCGGATGTAGATGTGGGCGGGCATATGGACCATGTGACCTTCGCCCGGCATGAGACCAGCCAGCCGCTCGGCGCATGGCACTGCGGCCTCCGGGTTCACCGCTTCGACCGCGTGGATGTAGTAATGGCAGGCTCCGGGGTGATTTGAATTGGCCGAAAGGACTCGCTTGAGCTGCCGGACGATTTCATTCGTGCCGGGGTAGGGCGTCCCGTCGGGCTGCCAGTAGTTCCACGGGCGAAGATCCATCAGCGATTCGGCGAACAACGTCGCGGCGTCGAGGTCGTCGGGAAACGTTTTGGCGACCTGCTCCATCGCTCGAGAGTATGAGGTATCCAGCCGAGTACGATCCGTCGGCGGATTCGCCTCATAGCGCTGCGCGAGCGCCTCGATGTACGCGCGTTCAGAGGCCGTGGCGTTGGACTTGAGCGCCAGAGCCTTCTGCACAGCCGCATACGCGGCAACTCCGCTTGGCGAGTCCATCGGCGCGTTGACGTGGGGACCGTAGGCAAGTGCGATTCCCCAGTAGCACATCGCACAGGTGGAATCGAGTTCTGCGGCGTGCTTGAAAGACCGGATCGCTTCCGCGTGATTGAATCCGTAGACAAATCGCAGCCCCTGGTCGAAGTATTGCTGTGTAGCCGGGACTTTGGTGGAGATGGATTTGTGGTGTGAGCCGAGGTTGGTGTAGAGAGGGACGGTGTCAGTAACACTCTTCGACGGCGACGTCGCAGTCGACTCCGTGCCCCAGCTAGGGACGCCGGCGAGAAGAACAGCCGCGGCGAATCCGAAGGCTGAAATTCGCTTGAGATTGGTCTTCACGGTTTCCACTTTGAATGATCGCGCGTTGGTCGTCATATCGGTCCTCCTTTGTGTGTGCGCAACGATGGCTCGCACTATAGGGAGTATTTGTATTGCTGTCTTATCTGAGAGTCTGATTCTCTTGACAGAGTGGTTTGCAGGCTCCGCGTACTTGCTTCGGCGTCCGGATCCGTTTGCCGAAGGAGCTTGCAACAGCCGTAACGCGCTCGGAACCGTTCTCGCCCCATTCGTTACTCAATGGCCCGCTCCAGTACGGCACCGACTGGATTAAGCGTGGATGCAATCTCCACTGGTATCCCGTGCCGCTTCTGTAGCAAATCGGGCGAGTTGAAGGTGAGCCATACCTTACCGTCGGCATCTTCCCACGCCAAGGCTTTCATCGGAAGGTCAATGGCCGCCGTAGGTCGCGCTATCATCAACGCAGTCCCGCCTTTCGGATTGCCGAAAATCAGCAGTTCGGTGGGTCTCATGACCAATCCCACTTTCTTTGCCTCTCCACCATGGTCAATTCGAGCAAAGATCTGCATTCCCTTGGCCATGACTGCCTTTTCGATCCGGTCGATCGTTTCCGGAACTGAATATTTGCTCGGCTTCGTCAGCAAAGTGTCATCAGCGTGGGCCGTTCCTGCCAACAGGGGCACCACCGTCAGAGTACAAAGAATTCCGTTTAGGAGCGCTTCAAAGGACCTCATGGGGTACCTCTCTTTCTCCGACGAGCGAAGGACATTTGAAAGGTCTGCCGTTAAACGTAGAGACTCGATTTAGCCACCCGTCCAGCGTATGCTTGCGGACGTTTTAGACGCCAATATTATGACAATGGAAGAAAGTACGCGACTTGAATTTTCTGATGGACGGTAGCAGGTGACCTCTCTTGCGGAGGTCGTATCCCGCTTGTGGCCAGTCGGAACGTGCGGCGTTCGGCCTGCGCGAACAATGATCTCCAATAGACGTTCCCGTGACAGCAAGAAGTGCGCTTCCACTCTTCCTGCCTCAACCAAGAGCAGGCTGCAGAAGCAGCTGCTGAATATCGGCAGGTTCATGGTGGAGCCGAGCGGCAGTTGTATCTTGTTCAACAGGATACGGACGACACCCGCTTTGATCGATTGATAAAGGAGACTCTTCTCTGACTACCCGACATCGCGTGCCGCGCGCCGCGAAATGGATGCCGCGCTCAGGGGCGGGTACAACGTCCATCTGTCACGTTATTTTCTTCGCCGGTTGTCTCGTCGATTTGGGCCCTGGCATCGACCATAATCGTGAAATCGCAGTCAGGATCAAAACAGGATGTTGGAATCGTAATGGGAGCGAGCACCCTGCGTTGGGCGGATTGGAGAGGCGCTGTTGGAATGTCCACGGTTCCTCCGGGGGAAAATTGCACGCGCGTAATCGACGATGGAGCAACTCCTTGGCCTTGATTTTGTATAACGATTCGCAATTGGGGCGTACCTGTCATCTCGCAATACGCATCGACCCCTCCATAGCTTCCGTCAGGAAGAGCGATGAGGTCGGCAGTGTGAACAGATTCTTCCGGCGTGATGCATCCTCCGGTCGTAAGAACCATCCAGATGCAGCAGTGCATCGCAAGAGGCAGATGTCCAGCCGTTCTATAAGGTCCTGCACTCATGAGAAGAAGTGTAACTGCCGTCTCTGCAACATTTCTACACGGCCCATCGGCCTTTCGTGACCCTGCAGCATCGGGAGGTAGCGCGGGATTATGGCGAA
>DASUXH010000193.1:0-4598 GCA_036378015.1 Nitrospira sp.
GTGCTCCACGCGCTCGAGCTGGCTTGTACCACAGGGTTCGTGCCGCGCACCGTCATCGATGTCGGCGCGGCCTATGGTTCGTTCACGCGTCTCTGTCGAACCGTGTTTCCCGATGCTCATTATCTGCTCGTGGAGCCGCTCGAGGAATACCGGTCGCTGCTCGAACAGGTCAAACAATCGTCGCCGTTCGTTCAGTATACGATCGCCGCGGCGTCCGCCCATGAGGGAGAGATCGCCATCAACGTGCACCCGGATTTGGTCGGCTCTTCGCTGTACCGTGAGGTCGAGACCGGGACGGGCGTCAACGGGGTGACGCGAACCGTGTGCGCCGTCACCGTCGACCGGCTCGTGCGCGAAGCAGGGACGACCGGTCCGTTTTTGCTCAAGGTGGATGTCCAAGGCGCCGAGCTTGACGTCCTGGAAGGCGCCGAACGCACGCTTAGCGACTCCGAACTGATTGTGTTGGAGGTGTCCTTCTTCAAATTTTTCCAGGACGGGCCGGAATGCGCCGACATCCTTGCCTACATGAAGGCGCGAGGTTTTGTCCCCTATGACATCGTCGGGAGGCAGTACCGGCCGCTCGACGGGGCGCTGTCCCAGGCGGATATTGCGTTCGTCAAAGAGGACGGCCCTTTCCGCCGGCATCATTTCTACGCGACTGCGGCGCAGCGGCAGACTCAAAACCAACAGATGCAGCGGTACTTGGACAAAGTGTTTGCCGGCCATCGTCATGACTGAACGACGCCCGACCGTTTCCATCGTCACGCCCTCGTTCAACCAGGCCCAGTTCCTGGAAGAGGCCATGCAGTCGGTGCTCGAGCAGACTCATCCTCATGTGGAGTATGTCGTCATCGACGGAGGTTCTTCCGACGGAAGCGCAGAAATCATCAACCGCTATGCGAGCCGGTTGGCCTATTCGGTCAGCGAACCTGATCGAGGTCAGTACGACGCCATCAACAAGGGATTCGCCAAGACGACGGGCGAGATCATGGCTTGGCTCAACAGTGACGACAAATACACGCCGTGGGCATTGTCGATCGTCGCCGAGATCTTTTCATCGTTTCCGGAAATCGAATGGGTAACGAGCATGCATCCGGTGAGCTGGAATTCGCGCGGGCAGGCGGTGGCGGTCGATTTCACCGGCGGGTTCAGCCGGCACGCGTTTGTCCGTGGAGCCAATTTCCCCGCAGAGGGCTCGTATGGACGACGCTGGATTCAACAGGAGTCGACCTTCTGGCGACGGTCGCTGTGGGAGCGCGCCGGAGGCCGGTTGGATACGGGACTGGGCATGGCCGCCGACTTCGAACTCTGGGCCAGGTTCTATGACCATGCCGAGCTATTCGGTGTTCAAGCACTGCTGGGAGGGTTCCGTTCGCACGGGGCTCAGAGGTCCGTCCTCTGCCGCGACCGCTACATGGCCGAGGCCGAGCAGGTGCTCCGGGCAAAAGGCGCCTGGCCGACCGGCAGAATCGAGAATCTCACCCGCGGAATCTTGTGGAAAATTTTCCGCCAGTATTCCCTCGCCAGTCTTCCCAAATACCTGCAAATGCTGCTCTTTCGCACCGGCATCTGTTGGCCTGCACGGGTGGTCGTCTGGTCTGGAAAGGAATGGGAAATCATTACCGGATTCAACGTCTAACCGGTATCCTATTCCCCGATGCACATCGTCCAAGTCAGTACCGCCGACAAGGCCGGCGGGGCCGAGTCTGTCGCATGGCGGCTGTTTCATGCCTACCGCACCGCGAGCCACGAATGCACCTTGATCGTGGGATGCAAGCGCAGCCAGGACCCCGATGTCATTGAATTGACCCATGACCACTTCCGTAGCCGGTGGAGTCAGCGCTGCCTGGCCGCTGCCCAGCATCTCGGTGCCTCGCTGGGACCGCTGCGGGGAGTGCGTCATCTTCAGGAGGCCATCAGGCTCGTCGCTGGTCAGCCTCGCCGCTGGTGGGAGCGCCAGCAGGGCCGTGAGGATTTTGATTTCCCCGGCACCTGGCGTCTTCCCACACTGCTGAAGGCAAGGCCGGACGTCCTTCATTGCCACAATCTTCACGGCGGATGGGTGGGAGACGGAGGCTATTTCGATCTCGCCGCATTGCCGTCCCTCAGCCGGATGTTTCCGCTTGTGCTGACGCTGCACGATGCCTGGCTGCTCAGCGGACACTGCGCACATTCTTTCGATTGCGAGCGTTGGAAGACAGGATGCGGCGCCTGTCCCGATCTGACGATTTATCCGGCGGCGAAGCGGGACGCGACGGCCTACAACTGGCAGCGCAAGCAACGCATTTTCGCCCGTAGCCGCCTGTATGTCGCGACTCCCTCACGATGGCTGATGGACAAAGTGAATGCGTCAATGTTGAAACCGGCCTGTGTCGAGCAACGCGTCATTCCAAACGGCGTGGATCTGACGGTTTTTGCCGCCGCCGACCGTCGTGAGGCGCGGTCACGGCTTGGTCTGCCGCAGGATGCGCACATCTTATTGTTTGCCGCAAACGGCGTGAAGCAGAACATGTGGAAAGACTACCAAACGATGCGGGCGGCCCTCGTTCGCATCGCCGACATGATGAAAGAACAGCGCGTCCTGTTCATCGCGCTCGGCGACATCGCGAAAGAGGAAACGATTGGATCAGCGCGGATCCAGTTCGTGCCGCATCAAGACTCTCCATCGTTTGTCGCAGGGTACTACCAGGCGGCGGATGTCTACGTGCACGCCGCGAAGGCCGATACGTTTCCTAGTTCGGTGATCGAAGCCGCTGCGTGCGGGGTGCCGGTGGTCGCCACGGCTGTAGGGGGGATTCCTGAACAAGTCATCGACGGGCGAACGGGGTTCCTTGTCCCTGCAGGCGATGCCGACGGCATGGCGCAACGAGTCGTCCGTTTGCTCGAACGGGAAGGCATCCGCCGGTTGATGGCGGCCGAGGCACAACAGATGGCGAGGGGGCGTTTCGATATTCGGCAACAGGCCCGCACGTATCTGGACTGGTACGACTCGATCCTTGTGCGCGGCCCGTCCGCCGGGGCGCTTCACCATGCGAACTAAGATCATGCTGTTGGCGGTGGGATTGGGCGTCGGAGGGACGGAAACGCACGTACTCGAGCTGGCATCAGGTATCGACCGCTCGAAGTTCGACGTGACGGTATGTTCCCTGAAGAACGGCGGATGCTTGGTGGAAGAGCTACGCCGGCGGGACATACGGGTGGTTTGTCTGAACGGAGCCGGCCAATTCGACCTTCGGGTCCTGTTCCGCCTGTGGAAAGTCATGCAAGAGGAACGGCCGGACGTGATTCAATCGTTCCTCTTCTGGGCGAACCTGTCGGCCCGCTTCTTGGGCCGGCTGTCGAAGGCGGTGCGAATCGTGTGTTCATACCATGACGAGATCGTGACGGAAGGTCGCCTCGTGCGGCTGATCGATCGTCTCACCTTTCAATGGTCCCATGCGGTGGTCTGCTGCTCCGAAGCGGTGCGCCGCTCGGTGTCGAAGTGCCTTGGCGCCTCGGCCGCCCGGCAGACGATCATTCCGTTCGGTGTCGACGTCGGTCGGTTTGTCGTGACCGATATCGCGACGAGGAGGGAGCTGAGACTTCAAGAAACCGGGCCGATTGTCGGGACGGTGTGCCGGCTGGTTGAACCGAAGAAGGGCTTAAGCGTCCTGTTGCGGGCGATGGCGGCGTTGAAACAGAGCGGCGGTGATCGAGATTGCCAGCTCCTGATCGTCGGTGAAGGTCCGGCCCGCGCCTCGCTCGAGGTGTTGAGCCGGCAACTGGGTCTTTCCGACGTCACGATATTCGCCGGGACGAGGAGAGACATTGCGCGGATTCTCCCGCTGTTGGATCTCTTCGTGCTTCCATCGCTGTATGAAGGGTTCGGGATCGCCATTCTTGAAGCGATGGCCGCCGAAAAGCCGGTCGTGGCCAGTGCGGTGGGCGGCATTCCGGAATTCGTCGTCGCCGGCGAGACCGGATTACTGGTGGAACCAGGCAATGCCGCGGCATTGGCGGAAGCGATGAAGGAGCTGTTACACGATCCACAGCGGGCGACACGCATGGGAATGCGCGGTCGCGGGCGCGTGCTTGCCAAGTTTCAAATGTCCGCGGTCGTTCGGCGGCATGAACAGGTGTATGAGGCGTGCCTTGCAAACGTCTAGAACCGGTATGGATGTGAAGAAGGCCACATGTCGCTCCTGCTGTTGACATTCCTCCTGTCGTTTGCGCTCGCCTTATACGGCGTGCCTATCGCGAGGCAGGCGGCGCTCAAATACGGCATCGTGGACGCGCCGGACGGGCGGCTCAAGCATCAACGAGAGCCTGTGCCGTATTTTGGCGGCCTGGCGATCTACTTGGCCTTCCTGATGAGCCTCGCGTTCACCTTCGAGTTCCGACACGACGTGCTCGGCATCATTCTGGGAGGAACCATTGTCGTCATGCTGGGTCTCATCGACGACTTCGGCGTGCTGACGCCATGGACCAAGCTGGCCGGACAATCGCTTGCCGTGTTCGTGTTGATCAAGAGCGGCATCAGGATCGAGATTGCGGCTCTGCCGGAGTGGCTGGATCTGACGTTGACCGTGTTCTGGATGATCGGGCTCATCAACGCCTTC
>DASUXH010000194.1:0-2988 GCA_036378015.1 Nitrospira sp.
CGGAGATTTCACCGTAAGAGGCGGGGCGATGACAGTCAAGAATTTCTCATCTTCACGCCTTGAAACGACGAGAGGGAGACCGGATGGTCTCCCTCCCCCGGATCCGCAGATCCGTGTCGCACTTCACAAGGACGGTTACAAGGACACGTCGTTGTTCGGGTTCTGCAGATTGCGCTGGTCGTTGATGAACCAGTGGTCGCACGCCGTGTCACCGTCGATGTTGCCGTTGGCACCGGCAGTGAAGCCGGATGACGACGCCTGCACCGTGAACCCGCCGCTCGCCGGTGGGGCAGTCACGTTACAAGGAAGATTTGCCGTCGAGCCGCCATTGAACGGCGTCACCGTCGTGCCGTTCCCGTTCGCAACGTTCACCCCGTCCTGATAATAGAACGCGTAGCGCGGAGATCCCGACGGCTGCCAGCCGATCTGGCTGATCGTCGCGGGCGCGTAGCTCTGGGGGTTCTGCGATTCGGCCTGATAGGCCACGGCTGACGTAAAGATGGCTCCCAAGCTGACCTTCGCCTCAGACTGCTTCGACTTCGCCTGATAGGCGACGAAGTTCGGAATGGCGATCGCCGCCAAGATACCGATGATCGCGACGACGATCATCAACTCGATCAGGGTAAAACCCTTTTGACCTTTGAACGCCTTACACATCGCTGCTCCTCCTTGTTGATTGTCCAAGCACGCCCCCCTACAGCTCAATTGCCAATTTCTTTCTGTTCACTGGCCCTTTGCCGTCGCCCCGGGGAGTAGCAGGTTCGGTGCCGAGCGGATCGAGACCGCCGATGTGTACTCCACACATTATTTATCAACAGCTTAGACTGATGCATTGCCCATCGAAACAGGCGTCTCCGAAAACCGTTACCGAGTTCTGCTCCGAATAGCCAATTATTGTCGCTGCCTTGCAAAAGCCAAACTTGGAAGCGCCCATGTTGCCTGGGGCAGCTTAAAGATGCTTGGCGACGTCCGTTTAGTTTTGATACAGGAGGGAACGATTGGATACGGTGATCTGTTGTCGGCTGATCGCGAACAGGCACGCAATGATGAGAACGCCCAGGCCGCTCAACCAGGCACCGAGACGCAATCCGGGCGTCTCATAATGAAAGAGAACCTGCGAGTGCCCGGCAGGAACCAGGACGGCCCGCACCAATCCGTTGGCGCGAAATATATCCAGCGTTTCGCCGCCTTCAATGCGAGCCGTCCAGCCAGGCTCGAAGGAATCGGCCAAAACCAGGACGGCCGCCTCGGACGTCTCGACGTCGATGCGGACGCTTTCCGGCCGGTAGTCGACGATCGTGGCATCCCCATTCGCTTTCGCCGGCGGGACGAATAGGCCCGCGCTTTCGATTCCGTCCACTTGTCCGTTCAGAAACTCTTCGCGTTGCAGCAGCGCCGAAATCGGAGTGAGAGGGGACAGGAATTCCGGCTGCCGGGAGAGAAAGGCGCGTGGGGTAACCGACACCGGATTGCGTGCGAGGGCGAGGTCATAGGCCGGAACCGTCGCAATCACTGACCCGGCAAATGACTCGGTCTGAAAGCGCACCGGCCGTCCGATGAAATAGGCGACATTGTAGCGGGCAGCGAGGCGCAGGCTGCCGTTTCTGCCGATTTCATCCACTCTCGGACTGAGGCCTGGTAGATAGTGCTGAATCGATTCGATGCGGAATATCGCATTGTGTTCGAGATACAAGCCATGCCGCCGGAGGGCCGCAATCCGCTCGCGTGAGGTCAGTCCCTTCTCCACCACGTCAGAGACGTTGGCGGTGCTGTCCTTGAAACTCAGAATGCGGAAGTGCCCCGGACCGGTCACCTTCGCGTCATTCGCCACTGCCGATGCGAGGCCGGGGCTGAAGGTCCAGGCCTCCGACGAGGACGTCTGCACGGCCGGCAGGTTGGCCCTCGCAAGATCGAGCGTCACCAGGAGGAGAAGCGCCGCTCCCACCCATCGCCATTCTGTGGGCCGTTTCGTAACCCAAGCGAGAAGCCCACCCACGGCCAGCGCTCCGGCCGCCGCAAACCAGGCCGAATGACTGATCGACTGGGCGAGATGTTGGGCCAAATCGAATGGCACAGTCCATCCTTCGAAAAATATGCGAGGACCGACCGCCGTCCCCAATACTCCGGCAAGCGCAGCGAATATCGTTCCAGCCGCACACCAAACGACGATCTCTCGACGATCTGTGCGGAGTACGTCTACTCCACTGGCTGCCAACATCGCCAGTGCAACGGTGGCCAGGCCCATGAACTTTTCGGGATATCTGAAGGCCGACCAGAGCGGCATCCATTCGTATAAGAACTCGTAGACGATGCCATATGATCCCATCGCGAGGATGAGGCTGGCGGCGCCCAGGACCATGAACGGACGCATGTCTCGACGCCGCCAACAGGCGGAGACGGCAAGACCCGTCAGCACGGGACCGAGATAGAGGCTCTCGGCCCAGAAGCCCGCCGGTCCGCGCCCTTGATCGTGTGTATGAAAGAGAGTCTGGGCAACCTGATCGCCGCGGCTGCCGTCCGCGATCGGCGATAGAAACAGCGTAAGGAACCGGAGCGGATGAGTGGACCAATGGATGGCTTCGACGTGAAAGGACGACGGGTCTGCTCGATCGCTGTGTTGAAATCCCACCCAAGCCGGTGCGAGCTGGATGCCAGCCAAGAGCACCGTCAGACACGCGAGTGCGGCCAGGCGGATCCCGTCGGCGCGCCACCGGCCTTCCGACCGCATGACCATCCAGAGTCTCGCCACAAAGCCCACATAATAGGCTGTCTGAATATCCCCGTTGAGAATCATGCTGGACCACACCAACGCTGCGCAGCCCAGCCACGCGTTGTGGCCGGTTCGACGAGCCCTCTCGAGGACAAATAGAAACAGCGGCAGCGCGCAGATCGAGTAGAGATATTGCAAGTTTTCCGTCAGCGACATGACGTACCCGGAACAGGAAAATCCGATCGCTCCTATCCCGGCCCCGGCACGCGAAATGCCCA
>DASUXH010000195.1:0-4951 GCA_036378015.1 Nitrospira sp.
GAACGGGCGAAGAAATCAGCATCAAAGCGCTGGCCGGCATGATCGCTGGGGAAGTGGGATATCAGGGCCGAATCGCGTGGGACAACACCAAACCAAACGGTCAGCCTAGACGATGCCTGGATGTGAGCCGGATCAAACAGGCGATTGGATTTCAAGCGAGGCATGCTCTTCGCGACGGACTCAGGAAGACGATCGCCTGGTACCACGCTCATCGCGACGTATTACGAGAAGTGCGCTTCTAGTGTTCGTCTCGTGCCTTTATCCACGTTGCGTGTGCCGAAGCGCTTTCTAACCCTTTGACTGATAACGGAAGTCTTGCTTCCCGGTTGTGGCCTGTCTTTTGCTGACAACCCGCTAGAAAGGTAGAAAGGTCAGATGGAAACTGGGCGGCATGCCTCCGAGAATTATGAACGCGGTGTGGTGCTGAGGAAAGCGGGGCTGTTTAAACAGGCCGTCGAGGAGTTCGAACAGGCAGCGGCCGACGGCGACTATGCGCTGAAAGCCTATGCCCAGATCGGTCTCTGTCACAAATCCACGGGACGGCATGAAGAAGCGGTGGCGGCCTTTCGAAACGCGCTCAACTCGTCTCCCACGTCAACCAAAGAGACCGTACAAATCCTTTACGTGCTGGGCCGCACGCTCGAAACGCTGGGACGTGACGGAGAAGCATTAGAGGCCTATCGATGGATCAGGCGGGAAGCTCCTGATTACCGTGATGTCGCGCAACGCATACGACAACTGAGCACGAGGCGATCGTCTGCACACGAGCCGCGGAGGTCATGGGTCGGCGGCGTTCTTCGGTCCTGGCAGGATCTATTGCGCACATCGAAGTAGTCAGACGCCGCTCACATTTTCCATCGCGCCGTAGACGGCCGCGGGGTCGCTGAGAGGCTTCCATCCAAGCAATGCCGTCGAATCCTTCACATATGGGACCGTTCGCATACCGTTGAGGACACTCGTGACGCCGGGCGTGCTCATAAGGATCCACAAGGCCTTCCTGGACAGTGATTCTCCTCGCTTCGACTCAGGGAGCAGCGGGTCGATCACAGCGGCCACTTTGTACGTCCGTGCACCGCTCTTCTCTGCAGCCTCACGCTTCAGAAGTCCGAGTAAGGCGAGGAGCCGAGGAGTGTACCGGTCTCGCCAGGCCACCCACTGCTCCGATGCGGTTCCCTGCACTACTCGAGGAATCGCCTGCAGAACCTGGTTCACATGCGGCGCGATCATCTGATGTTCGATCTGTTCCCAATGCTCTAAGCCCTGAAGGCGGCCGCGGACTGATGCCAATTCTTCAGCCCAATTGAAAAAATCTTTTGGATGCATCCCTTGGCCGCTGTGTGGAATCGCCGCAGCCAGCGTGGACCGATATTCCTTCTCCAAGTCGGCGACCAGGCGCAATGCTTCGTTAAAATCTCCAGCTTTGCCTTCGAGTGGAACATCCGCGAGACGGAGCATGCCCGCATTGGAGCTCGACATGGCATTAAGCGGTCGATTTACCAGGACAGCGAGATCTTCCTGTTGAGCCAGTTCCAAAACGGTCTTGTCATCGCACGGTCCAGTATTCGGCCGGCTCCAGACATCGTGCTCGAACAGATTCATCGGACACTGCAGCACCGCGAAGTGATGTCTTGACACTCCGCACGATGCGGCGGCGCGCGTAGCGGCCGATAGCAGGCGGAACAATGAGGTGGATTCAGGATCCTGCGCATCACGTCCAACGGTGTTTGACGACACGCCGTACCAACTGATCCGTCCGGCAGTCACCTGACGCTCCAGATACCCGAACGCCTGTTCAACGCGGGTATAGAACCGCTCTCGCTGCTCCTCTATGTTGACTTCGCCTCGGCGCGCTACTTCAGACAAAAAATACTCAGGATTGTGCAGCAGACAGATATCGAGTGCGGCCAGACCCAGGCGATCGAGGGACGCGTCGAGTTGATCGGCAAGGAATTCCGGGTGAATGCAATGCCAAATGCCTTCGCCATATTTCACCATCTCCGGGTAGGGCCGCCCCGTTCGTTCTCGTGCCTCCGCTTCCTTCAAATTGTGCCCCTGTACATAACCGATCTTGGACACGACGATGATTTCGTTTCTGGCGAAATCCTGATTGCCGACCAGTCTGCTGAGGACCGACCCAACCAAACGCTCGCTTTCGCCGTCCATATAATTAGTCGAGGTGTCGATCACGTTCACGCCGGATGCCAGCGCTGCCCCAAGTGCGATTCCGTATTCCGAATCGCTCGCGTCGATGCGATAGCAGCCGAATCCCAATCGCGACCCGGTAAACGCTGTCTTGCCGAATCGTGTAAAGCCATATTCGAACCGTCCGTCGGACCGCGGCGCATTGACCACACGGGCGGCATATCTCGCCGTACCCTCGACGGTCGCGCGGCCGTCCAAAAGACGACCTTGTAGTTTTGCTCCTCCTGCCGCGCCGCCCGAACGCTTGGACGCGTGTTGCAACGCCTCGCGGACGGCCAAGGGATCAGTCAACGGTTGTTGGCAGGAAAAGTTCCGGCAAATATAGAGCGCGGCCTTCCCCCCCACCGTCTGTTTCCCGGCAAGCAGAGGATGAGTGGAGGCTCCATTTACACTGTCAGTGACGGCGAGGATACGGTTGGGAAGGTACAAGGATCGCGTCATGTCTTGGATGGCAGTCAGGCCAGGATCGTCCAGGGTTCCGACCAAGGCCAATTCGACAGGACCTTCGGTCAAAAAATCGACGACGGCCAAGCTCTTGGCAAACCCGCGCGGGTATCGACGCAGATGCCTGCCGTAGGCTCGAATGGCTGCCGTAGCGGCCTCGCGAAAATCGGGTCGATCCAGGTGAAATGACAATCGACAAAGAAGCATCGCCGCCACGGCATTGCCGCTGGGGGTCGCTCCATCAGCCCCTTCTCGTCCGCGGACGATGAGCGCTTCCTGTTCCTTGGCCGTTGTGAAAAACCCTCCTTGCTCAGCATCCTGAAACGAGCGGATCAGGCGTTCAGCCAAACAGCGGGCCGCATTGAGATAGTGGTCGTTTCCGCCGGCTTCATAGAGATCGACCAACCCTTCCCCAAAGAAGGCATAGTCTTCCAGAACGGCTCCGAGATGCGCTCGTCCGTCGCGGGATGTTCGATACAGACTTTCCTCATCCGATCGGTGTACCCGCAGGAGGAAATCCGCGGCCCTTCTGGCTGCTCCCAGATAGTCAGACCGATCCAAGACGCGCGCGGCTTCAGCCATCGCCGAGAGCGTCATGCCGTTCCATGCTGTGATGATCTTGTCGTCCAAGCCTGGAGGCACCCGTTGCTTGCGAGCCTCGTATAAGAGAGGACGGACGCGACGCATCGTCTCCTTCAGCTCTTGCGTGGTCACGTTCAGCTCGCGCGCGATGTCATCCAACGGTCGCATGCGATGGGGAATGTTTTTGTGCTCCCAATTGCCTTTCGCCGAGATGTCGTACGAGGCGCAAACCCGGCGGGCGTCCTCGTCGTTGCCGACGGCTCGCGCGACCTCCTCGGGCGTCCACACAAAAAACTTGCCTTCCACGCCCTCGGAGTCTGCATCGGTAGCGCTATAGAATCCGCCCTGTGAATCCGTCATTTCCCTCAGAATGTAGTCAAGCACTTCTGTGACGATGTCACGATATGCCGCGTCGCCGGTCACCTGGAAGGCTTCGAGGTAGACTCTTGCCAGCAAGGCATTGTCATAGAGCATTTTTTCAAAGTGAGGCACGAGCCATCGCTCATCCGTCGAGTAGCGGGCGAACCCTCCGCCGATATGGTCATAGATCCCACCGGCCGCCATGGCATCCAGTGTCGCTCTCACCATGTGCAGCGCCACGGGATCACCGGTGCGCCGGTGACATCGGAGGAGTAGGGACAGACCGGCGGCTGGAGGAAATTTCGGCGCTGGGCCGAAGCCGCCGAAACGTTCGTCAAAATCCTGTCGATACTCGGAGATGACCCCATCCAAGACCTGCTCGCTGACCGTAATCGGCGCCGGCGTCTGCCACTCACGCTGTAACCGTGACGTTAGCTCTTTCGCCTGTTGCTTTATATCCTGAGCATCGCGACTCCACAGGTCGGCGATTTTCTTCAGCAGCTCGGGAAAGCCGGGACGGCCCCAGCGCCCTTCAGGAGGGAAATAGGTTCCGGCAAAAAACGGCTGTTGATCGGGCGTCAGGAAGACCGTCATCGGCCAGCCCCCTTGACCCTGATTCATGGCCACGGTGGCGGCCATGTAGATCTCGTCGAGATCCGGACGTTCCTCACGATCGACCTTGATGCAGACAAACCACCGATTCATCAAAGCCGCGATCGCTTCGTTTTCAAACGATTCGCGCTCCATTACGTGGCACCAGTGGCAGGCGGAATAGCCGATAGACAAGAGGATCGGACAGTCTCTTTGCTTGGCGGTGTCAAGCGCCTCCGGTCCCCAGGGATACCACTCGACCGGATTATAGGCATGCTGAAGAAGATAGGGGCTCGTCTGGTGAATGAGGCGATTGGGTTGGCGCGGCACCGAGGACATGGACATAGGTCACGGTAGCACCGTGGTCCGAAACGGGTCAATGCGGCCTTCATCAAAACAAAAAAGGTCTACGACCTGCCTCGTAGACCTTTCAGTGAATGTCGTGGGGGAGAAAAGAGAGGCTTACTTGCCTTTCTCTTCCTTCTTCTTTTCTTCCGGATCGCTCAGGTGTTCGTCGCCCTTCTTCTCGTCCTTAGCGTCCTTCTTTTCGTCGCCGAACACGACGACGTGGCCGCCCTTCTTTTCATCTTTCTGATCCTTCTTCTCCTCGCCGGCGATCGACGGAGGGCTGAAGGACACCGCCACTGCCACTACTGCAAACAACACGCGCTTCATGTGAACTCCCCCCGATGCTTCCTGAGCGATCTCTGTCGCCGACGGTATGCTATGGTTAGGAGAGCCATCGCGGAGACTAGGCGGCATGAATGACATC
>DASUXH010000196.1:0-8505 GCA_036378015.1 Nitrospira sp.
GTTGACCGGGAATCCCAACCCCTTGCCCTCGGCGACCTTCTTGGCCACTTTGCGCATCACGTTGGCGATTTCCCGTTCGAGATTGCGGACTCCGGCCTCTCGCGTGTAATGAATGATGATCTGCCGGATGGCCGGCTCTGCAATCTTGACGTGCTTTTCGGTGATGCCGTGCTCGTTGAGCTGCCGGGGGATCAGGTAGCGCTGGGCAATGCCGAGCTTTTCCTCTTCGGTGTAGCCGGGGATCTCGATGATCTCCATGCGGTCGCGGAGCGCCGGGAGAATCGGATCGATCAGGTTTGCAGTCGTGATGAACATCACTTCGGAGAGATCGAACGGAACGCCCAGATAATGATCGGTGAAGGTGTTGTTCTGTTCAGGATCAAGCACCTCGAGCAAGGCGGCCGAGGGGTCGCCGCGAAAGTCCATCCCGACTTTGTCGATTTCGTCGAGCATGAACACGGGGTTATTCGTGCCGGCCTGCTTCATCCCCTGAATCATGCGGCCGGGGAGGGCCCCGACATATGTCCGGCGATGGCCGCGGATCTCGGCTTCGTCGCGCACGCCGCCGAGACTGATGCGGACGAACTCACGACCGAGGGCGCGCGCTATGGATTTGCCGAGAGAGGTCTTGCCGACGCCGGGGGGACCGACGAAACACAGAATCGGGCCCTTCATCTTCTCTTTGAGTTTCCTGACGGCAAGGTATTCGAGGATGCGCTCCTTGACCTTCTCCAGATCGTAGTGGTCTTCATTGAGCACTTTGTGAGCGGCACGCAGGTCAAGGTTGTCCTTCGACTTTTTCGACCAGGGCAGCTCGACCATCCACTCGAGATAGGTGCGGACGGTCGCCGACTCGGCGGTATCAGGGTGCATCTTTTCCAGACGCTTCAACTGTTTTTCGGTTTCCTTCAGCACCTTTTCGGGCATCTTGGCGTCTTTGACGCGCTTGCGGAATTCTGCGACTTCCTCGGCCCGTTCATCGAGTTCGCCCAGTTCCTTTTGAATCGCTTTGAGCTGCTCACGCAAAAAGTATTCGCGCTGGGTCTTATCCATTTCGCCCTTGGCCTGGGCCTGAATCTTCTGCTGCATCGAGAGAACGTCGATTTCCTTCGCCAGGATCTCGCTGATTTGCCTCAGGCGCTTGAGCGGCTCGGTGATCTCCAGCACCGACTGGGTCACTTCCACCTTAAGGCCCAGATTGGACGCGATCATGTCGGCCAGGCGGCCGGGATCCTCGAGATTTTCGATCACGACCATCACGTCCGGGATCAGCACCTTGCCGAGGCTGACGATCCGCTCGATCTGTTCCTTGACGGTCCGCATGACCGCCTCACTCTCGAGCGTCGACGCCGAAGCCTTGGTCTCGCTGATTTTCTCGATGCGCACGGAGTAGTAGGGATCGGTCTGGATATATCCCGAGATCTTCGCCTTCGAAAGGCCCTGCACGAGAATCTTGATCCGCTCGTCGGGCAGCTTCAGCATCCGCATGATGATGCCGACGGTGCCGATGGCATGGATATCGTCGGGGGTGGGATTCTCGACGTCGAGCGCTTTCTGCGTCGCGAGGAAGATCATGCGATTGCCGGCCAGCGCGGCCTCAATGGCCTTGATCGACATCTCGCGGCCGACGAACAGCGGCAACACCATGTAGGGAAAGACGACGATGTCCCGAACAGGCAGCAGCGGCAATTGGTCGGGAATTTCGACGTTTTGCGGCGGCGTCAACTCTTGTTCGATCGATTCGCTCATCGGCGTGCTCTTACGACCTTTGCTGAATCGTTCTTCACTACAGACCGGATGCGATGGCTAGGCTCTGCCAGTGCGGCGATGTTCTCCGGCCGACTCCATGCGGCTGCGAAGATAGTCGGCGAAGTCTGCGCCCAATGACGGGTTTTTCAGCGCGAACTCGACGGTCGCAATCAAAAAACCCAGCTTGTCGCCGGCATCGTAGCGGTTCCCCTTGACTTCGAGCGCAAACATCGGGGAGTGCTTGGCCAACTCCCTCAGGGCGTCCGTCAGCTGGATTTCTCCGTTCTTTCCGGGCTTCGTTTTACGCAAAATCGGAAAAATCTCCGGCGGCAGCACATAGCGGCCGATGACGGCCAAATTCGAGGGAGCATCGGAGGGCGCCGGCTTTTCGACGAGATCCGTCACCTTATAGAGACCGGTCGACAGTTCCTCCGGGGAGATGATGCCATAGCGGTTGACTTCTTGACGCGGCACTTCCTGGATGCCCAGGACCGCGCCGTGGCGTTTCTTATAGGTCTGCACGAGTTGCGCAAGCGCCGGCACCGACCCGTCGATGATTTCATCGCCCAGCATGACGGCGAACGGTTCGTCGCCGATCAAATGTTGTGCGCACAGCACGGCGTGACCCAGACCCAAGGCTTCGGATTGCCGCACGTAGCAGAAATTGGCGAGATTCGAAATATGCCGGATCTGGCTGAGCAACTGCCCTTTCCCGTTGCCCTTGAGGTTTTCCTCCAACTCAACGGAGCGGTCGAAATGATCTTCAATGGCACGCTTCCCGCGGCCCGTGATGACGATGATATCTTCGATGCCGGATGCCACCGCCTCTTCCACCGCATATTGAATGAGGGGTTTATCGACCAGTGGAAGCATTTCCTTGGGGGACGCTTTGGTGGCGGGAAGAAACCGCGTCCCGAGGCCCGCGGCGGGCAGAATGGCTTTGCGGACTTCAGTGCGCGACATACGGCGATAGTATGTGATGGGGTAGGTGATGTCAAGGAATCGCCCATGTGCAGGATGCTTTCGAGATACGGCCCAGTTCTGCTTTACATTGAAGTACTTGCCCCATATAATCCGACAGTTTTTTACACCGGTTCGAGGCTGATGCTGCCACGCTGCATGCGTAAGCATCTCGCGTCAGTTGTCCTTCATTGTCGCCGTCATCGATGGCTCCCGGTCCGGCTCAACTGCGGGGCTCAGGTGATGGGCGGTCTGTCTCCCCTAATCGAGGCTGTTGGATGGGGTTGTTATACTCTGCGGACTGTTCGGGAGCCCGGTGCGAGTGACGGAGGTCCTTCCCGTACAACATCCGCACTGGTGGCTGGTGATGCTGGTCCTGGCCTTCCTGATGGCCGGCCCTGCGCGCGAGGCGCTGGCCCAGACGCCGACGGCCAAGGTGACCTCCATCGAGATTCGCGGCAACAAGAAGATCGAGCTTCCCGCCATTGAGGGGCGATTGACCTTGAAGCCGGGCGACCCCTATACACCTGAAAACGTGCGGGGCCAAATTAAAATTCTTTATGAAACCGGCTATTTCGAAGACGTGCATGTGGAAACAGAGCCGACGCCGGAAGGGATCGCCCTGTCGTTTGTCGTCCAGGAGAAACCGTTCATCACCGAGATCGTGTTCGACGGAAATGAGGAACTGAGCGACGACAAGCTGAAGGAAAAAATCACGATCAAGAGCCAAGCGTTCCTCGACCAGCAGCAGGCCAAGGAAAGCGCGGAAAAAATCCGCTTGGCGTATCAGGAAGACGGCTATTTCAGCGCCCAGGTCATTCCCATCGTGCAAACGCTCGATGAAGACCGGAAGCGGCTGACATTTTTCATCAAGGAAGGGGAAAAGGCCAAGATCAAAATCGTGAATTTCGACGGCATGCGGTCGGCCACAAAGGGCGAGATCTTCAAGGTGACGGCCACCCGCGAGTGGGTGCCTTGGTACGGGCTGTTCACCCAGTTCAAGCTGCCTTCCTTTCTGTCCGATGCGGGCGTCCTCAAACGCGAAGAGATGAACAACGACGTCGAGCGGATCAGGGAAGTGCTGCTCAACAAGGGCTACCTCAACGCCCAAGTAGGTCTGCCGTCGGTCGAACTCAGCGAAGACAAGAAGTGGTTCAACGTGACGTACGCCGTCAATGAGGGAGAGCCGTTCACCGTCGCCGAGGTCGGGTTTCGCGGCAACACGGTGTTCGAAGAGCCCGAATTGCGCGACAAGATGAAGATCAGGCCGGGAGAAATCTTCCAGCGCCAGAAGATCCGGGACGAAATCTCGCGACTGACCGATCTGTACGGAAGCAGGGGATACGCGTTTGCGGAGGTCGTGCCGAACGTGAATCCCAATACCGAGGAGCGCACCGCCACGATCATTCTCAACATCAAGGAAGGCGACATGATGCGCATCCGGCAGATCAACATTAACGGGAACGACAAGACCAAGGACAACGTCATTCGCCGCGAGTTGCGCGTCGACGAACAGGACGTCATCGATACCCCGTCCCTCAAGCGCAGTTTTCAGCGTCTCAACAATCTGAACTTTTTCGAGACCGTGGAAATTCTCCCTCAGCAGGTCGAGGCCGACAAGGTGGACCTCAACGTCCGCGTCAAGGAAAAGCCGACGGGGCAGTTCAGCATCGGCGGCGGATTCAGCACCCTGGATAAACTGGTCGCGATCGCCGACATCACGGAGGGCAACCTCGGGGGAAACGGATGGATGGGCCGTATCCGCGGGCAGCTGGGGCAACAGAGGACTCTCGGCCTGATCACGTTTCGGAATCCCTATTTGAACGACTCCCTGACTTCCATGCAGATCGACGTGTACCGCAGCATGACGAACTACGTCACCTACTTCGAAAAGAAGACCGGCGCCAGTTTGACGTTCGGCCGGTGGCTGTCCGAATATGTCAACGGCAGCATCAGCCTTGTGGCCGAACAATTGAATTTCAGCGATCCGACGGCCGATGCGCCCGAACTCATCCTTCAACAACTCGGCACTCAATCGACGACGGGCTTCCGGACGATGCTGGCCCGCGATACCCGGGACTATTTCATGGATCCTCGAACCGGCATGCGCACGAGCGTGGGCTTCGACCTCGGCACGCCGTATCTTGGAGGCACGAACAATTTCATCAAGTACTATCTCGACGCTATCAAATACACGCCGCTCCCCTTTGATACGAGATTCTCGATCCATGCGCGCTACGGCGTGGCGGAAGGATTGCACGGCAAACCGATTCCTCTGACGGAACGGTTCTTCGTCGGCGGCATCAATACGATGCGCGGATTCGTCTTCGGGCGGGCAGGCCCAGTCACGCCCAGCGGCTCCCTGCTGGGTGCCGCCAAGGAGTTGATCTTCAACAACGACTTCATCTTCACCATTTCGTCCGAGGCGAAATTGAACGGTGTGATTTTTTTCGATTGGGGTAACGGCTTTAACGACGGCGAATCGGTTTCGTTCGGCGCCTTGCGGACGGCGGCGGGACTTGAAGGCCGCTGGATTTCACCCTTTGGTCCACTTCGCGCAGCCTATGGAATCAATCTCGATCCACGCCCGGGAGAACGTAAAGGCGTCTTCGAGTTTACGATCGGGTCCTTGTTCTAGGATGAAAGCCATGTACAAGATGGTCTCTGCTCGAAGCATCTGGGTGTTTGCCATGGCCGCATGGGCGGCCGCGATGGGGGCATGCGCCACTGGGACTAAGATTGAAGGCAAGATCGGCCTCATGGATCCGAGCCGCGTGCTCAGCGATTCCAATGCCGGGAAAAAGGCGAAAGACTCCCTGGCTGCCTTCTCCAAAAATCGCCAAGCGTTGATTGAGATGGAGGAAAAGGAGCTGCGCCGCATGGAGGAAGATTTCGTCAAGCAGGCCAGCGTCCTAAGCCCGGCGGCGAAAAGCGAACGTGAACAGGTATTCAGGCGTCGTATGGCGGAATACCAACAGAAGGCCGGAGAGTTGAATCGAGAAGTGCAGGAGAAACAAAAGGACGTCCTTGAAGCGTTCCGTGATAAAGTGGAGGCCGTCGTCGCCAAAATCGCCAAACGAAACGGATTGCAGGTGGTCATCGACAAAGGCAAAGGCGGTCCTGCAATTTACGGCGCTGAAGAGCTCGACATCACGAATGAGGTCATCGAAGATTTCAACAAAGAGTATCCGTGAACGCCGGCTTGACCGGCCGCTGAGGAGGAATCGATGAGAAGGCATACGTCTATCGCGCTGGCAATTGTCGGCCCGCTCTGGTGGGTCATGTCGTCGTTGGCGCTTGGGGCGGACTCGGTGAAGGTCGCCGTCATGGACCAGCAGCTCGTCATTGAGCGGTCCAAGGCGGGAAAACGGGCGCTCGATGACATGAAGGCTTATCAGGCGACCAGACAGAAGATCATCAACGCGGACGATCAGGAGCTGAAGGAACTGGAACAGACGATACAGGACAGCAAACTGAGTGAGACGGCCAAGCAGGAAAAACAAAGCCAGTTCCAAGCAAAGCTCGAGGCGTACCAGCGCCGTCTGGCGGACTTCAATCGCGAGATCCAGCAGAAGCAACGCGAATTGGTGGCTGAATACATGAAAAAGGTGCAGGATGCGGCTCAAGTCGTCGCACAGAGGGATGGCTACATCGCGATCATCGACCGGGGCAACGAGGCCATGATCAGGATCGTGATCTACTACCAGCAAGGGCTGGACGTGACGGATCAAGTGGTGAAGGAATTCGACAAGCAGAACAAGTAAGAATGCTGAAAGCGTCGTGTAGACATGGCGGGTCCTGCCCTGCTCCGGCGAGTGCTCAAGCCGCACGGCTTGTCGGCGCTCGGCTGCGCAACTTGGTCCATTCCGGACTACGTCCGAACGGACCTTCGGACAGTGCTCGCCGTCGCTACTGCGACCGCGCTTCCGCGCCATGCGATCCCTCGCAAGTCGCAGGCAAGACCCGCCATTTCTCCCATCGAAGGAAGGGAGGAAGGAGAGGTCAGAGTTACCAGGAGGTTTCGTGATGGCCGTGATGGAACAAGCCGAGATCCAGGCGCTCCTGCCGCATCGCTATCCGTTCTTGCTCGTTGATCGCGTGCTGGAACTCGAGCCGGACCGGCGCATCGTCGGCATCAAGAACGTGACGGCCAATGAACCGTTTTTCCAGGGCCATTTCCCAGGACGGCCGGTCATGCCGGGAGTCTTGATCTTGGAAGCCATGGCTCAGGTCGGGGGGCTTCTCGCCTTCAAGTCGTTGGGCCCGACCGCCAAGCCAGTGGTGTATCTGACCGGATTGGACGGTGCCAAGTTCCGCAAGCCCGTCGTGCCCGGGGACCGGCTTCGCTTTGAGATCGACGTGCTGAAAAAACGGTCGCCTTTTTGGAAGATGGCCGGCAAAGCGTATGTCGAAACAGAGCTGGTGTGTGAAGCGGAAGTCACCGCCATGGTGACCGAAGAGAAAGCGTGACTCATCTCACGAATCACTGGAGGTCTACGTGCAGATTCATCCCAATGCCATCGTTCACCCGAAAGCGAAGGTAGCTGACGACGTGTTCGTCGGCCCGTTTTGCGTGGTGGGAGAGCATGCGGCGATCGGCAAAGGCACCAGACTGTTGTCGCATGTGACGGTGGAAGGATGGACGGAGATCGGTGAACGGTGCGAGCTGCATCCGTTCGTCTCGGTCGGCGGACCACCGCAGCATCTTGGGTATAAGGGAGAGCCTACGAAAGTCGTGGTCGGAGACGACAACGTCTTCCGTGAATACGTGACCGTCAACCGTGCGACGGTCCAGGGCGGGGGCGTGACGTCGATTGGAAACAAGAATTTCCTCATGGCCTATTGCCACGTGGCGCATGATTGCCGGCTGGGCAACTCCTTAATCATGGCGAATGCAGCCAGCTTGGCGGGGCACATTACGATCGGCGACCATGCCATCATCGGCGGATTGTGCGGTATTCACCAATGGGTCCGGATCGGCGCCTACGCGATGGTCGGCGGCTGCTGCGCGCTCGGCCAGGACCTCCCGCCCTTCATGCGGGCCGCCGGCGGCTATCGGGCGCGCATGTACGGACTCAATTCCGTCGGATTGCGCCGCCATGGCTTCTCGCCGGATCGGGTGGCGGTCCTCAAGCGGGCCTATGACATTCTGTTCCGGTCGGGCCATCGCATGGCAGAAGCTGCCCGGCTGGCCAAGGCGGAATTCGGGGATCAGCCGGATGTCATGGCCGTGCTGGCTTTTCTCGAAGGGACCAAGCGGGGGATTTGCCGGTCGCTAGGCAAGGACGAAGAAGACGACGAGGGATAGCATCCATGACGCAGGCGCCTGAAGTTGCGAGCGGCGAACGGCTGGGGCTCATTGCCGGCAACGGACGGTTTCCGATCATTTTTGCGGACAATGCCCGAAAACTCGGCTACCACGTGTCCGCCGTCGCCCACGAGGGAGAAACCGACCCGGAGTTGGCGAATCATGTGGATTGCATCCATTGGATCAAGATCGGCCAGCTCAATAAACTGATCAAGGCCTTCAAGGACGACCAGGTGCACCAGGCGGTCATGCTGGGCGGGATCAAGAAGACGCACGTCTTCACCACCGTCCGTCCGGATTTCCGCGCGCTGGCGCTGGCTGCCAGGCTCGCCTTGTGGAAGGATGACGATATCCTCCGGGAGATCGCCAAAGAGCTCGAAAAAGAAGGCATCACGATCTGTGATTCTACCTTTGGTCTTGAGGGGATTCTGGCGGAGGAGGGCCCGTTGACGGCTCGCGTTCCCAATGAGAAAGAATGGGACGACATC
>DASUXH010000197.1:0-3827 GCA_036378015.1 Nitrospira sp.
CAGATCCAGTTGAATGTCCTCGTTGCCCGGGCGTGCCAACAAGGCGCTGTCGAGGGCATAGGACTCCGGCGCAATGCGCGACTCGTCCGTGCCTTGCGTGTATTGCCATTTGCTGGAGTCTGGCGACAGGAACGCCCTCAACGCGTTCCTATGCTCAGGCGTAGGATCCGCCCAGTACCGTTGAATCGGATTCCAGTTCGCGCTGAGACCTTCCTCGTACGCATTCCCATTTTGAGTCACGATGGCCGTAATCCGATCGGGATGCCGAAGGGCCAGCCGGAGACCGACCGGAGCGCCGTAATCGAAGATATAGAGCGCATAGCGAGAAAGCCCGACTGCGTCAGTGAATCGTTCTATCACGTCGGCCAAATGATCGAAGGTATAGGCAAAATGTGATCGGCTTGGTGCGTCCGAGAATCCGAACCCCGGAAGGTCAGGGGCAATGACATGGAGGTGTGGCGCGAGACGGGGAATCAGGTTACGAAACATGTGCGACGACGAAGGAAAGCCGTGCAACAACAGGATTGCAGGGGCGGTTGGCGAGCCGGCCTCCCGATAAAAGATGCTGAGTCCATCGATTTCCTGCCGTCGATAGTGAATCGTCGGGTAAGCGGTCATGGCGAACTCCTTTGGTTGAGACGGCGACAATAGCCGGTCGCCGCGTGGTGGGATGAATGAATCATTCAGGCCTGAGAATAACCTTCTAAATAGTGTATTGACGGTTATATCAACCATAAGCTAACCTGTCAAGCATGGATTTGCCGGTGCTAACGAACAATCCGTTTCTTTTTGTCGGTAACCAAGCCGCTCTCGATTTCGTCAATACCGACCTGGTGCTCGATGGGAACCCGACGGATTTGCTGCCGTCGATCGAGGCTTTGATCAGCTGGTCTATTCAGGCCGGTCTCGTGACGAAGGAGGAAGCCAAGCAGATTGAGCAGGCGAGGGGCCGCCACGATGCAGAGACGCTGAAGCAGGTGAAAGCGTTTCGAACAACCATGCGGGAGATGGCTGAGCGGCTTGCCGCCGGCAGACCCGTGCTGCAGGCGACGATCGAGGCAGTGAACCTGGCGTTGCGCCACCGCCTCGGCTATCCTCAAGTGAGCCGGCGCCGCGGCGCATTCGAACGGACGTATCAGACGGAGGTCAAGAATCCCAAGCAGCTTCTGGGACCGCTTGCCGAGGCGGCGAGCGATCTCTTGACCGCATGCGATCCGTCCCTCGTGAAGAAGTGTCAAAACCCGGCGTGCGTGCTGTTATTTTACGATACGACGAAGAATCATGCTCGCCATTGGTGCAGCATGAGCCTCTGCGGAAATCGCAGCAAGGTTGCCGCTCACTATCAACGACACCGGAACCGAAAGACATGAGGGCGCAGGGCCACACGTTCGCGGGCGTCCTTCCCCCTTGTCATCGTTCCTGCCTTGTCTGGGCAAGATCGCCGGAGCCTTGGGCCATCATCGTTCACAGCTTGACAAGTCTCTCCGCATGCCTTAGAACCGCCACCGCGGTCGGTCACCCCTCTTCGTGTTCGGCCGAGCGGAATCGTCAGACGGTCCCAATGGAATTAAACGGTACGTCACGCGCTGATGCTTTTACACAAGGCTGCCGGGACTTCATTCGTTCGTCGACGTATGAAGCAATTCTGGCCTGCACCGTCTATGGCCCGCCAATGGTGTTTATGATCGGACCCGCGGCAATCATCGCCAGTCAGCCCTTGATTCTCATCGTGCTGGATAGCCTTCTTGGATTCGCGATCAGTTGGACGATCCACTGCATGGGCCATCGCTTACTGGCGCCTTTGTCGAAGGGACCGCGACGGATCGACATTTCGTCGTGCGTATGCCTGCCGCTGAAGCTGACGCTGCGCCAATTTATTTGGATGTTGGAGGTACTGGTTGCCGGCGGCGTGTGTTGCGGGATCGCCGGTAAGCGATTGCTTAGCGAGCAGCCCGCGGTCGGGCTACTGCTGTTTGCGCTCGGCCTTGCGCTCTATTTTATCCCCGTCTATCTGACGAAACTCTGGAGCGAGCGCTACTATCCCGCCATCACGCTGTCGGGTCCAACCGAGGACGTCGTTAATCAATCCATCCCAGCTCTGCGCTCTTTCCTGCGCTAAATCGAACGTTTTTCAAGGCGTTCAAACCGGGCCAAGCCTCAGCATGGGCGAGAATTGGCTGATGTCGTGACGTTTTTTGGTCCGATCCTCTCCGCGTTTTCCGCCTGTTCCTGCCCCCCACGTCGTAACCTCGCAAGAAAGCATGTCGCCGTCGCTTGAGCCTCCTGTGGCTTCGGGAACGGGCCTTGCTCAGTGGCTGTATTCGATTCAACGACGAGATACACCGTGAAGAGCGGTAATGAGATCATCATCGGAAGACATAAGGAGGTTGGGATGAAGGCGAAGCTTATGGGAGTCGCAATCAGGGCCGTCGTGACCATGGCGTTCGGCGTCAGCATGGTTTCGGCGGAGCCGGCAATTGTCGCCAAATTGGATCAGAAACCCGGGCCGGCGTACCAAATGATTCAAGGCAAGCTCGCTCAAATCGATGGAAACACCTATGTCGTGGAACAAGCCGTGGACAATTATCGTGGCGAAACCGTGACAGAGGAAGTACGGGTTTACGTCGGTAAGGAAACGAAGCGGCTCACCGGCAACAAGAAAGTCGGAGACAAAATCCGCGTCGAAGTCACGAAGGGTGGTTTCGCGAACGCCATCCAGTAGCGCAGCGTCCGGATGGTCCACTCCCTTCACCACATCCGTCACAGTCGCACTAGCATTTACTCACACATGAGGGAGCGCTTATGAAAGCCGTGCCGCCATCGCGGCGGCCTGATGACTGGTTACTTCTTTTCCCTGATGCCCGCCTCCTGGATGGAATCGCCAAGTCCCTAGGAACGAAAGAAGGGGTTTCTTCCTGGGCCTCAACTGTGTACAGTACATCTGCACATAGGAGGGGTCTTGAGGATCCTATTCTTTTTGACGACTGCACTCGTCGTAGTGTTTGCGCCCAGCACGCTGCCGTTGGCTTGGGCTACCCTGGGGCAATCTGCCACGTCGGTCGAAGTCGATCGGGCAAAATTGAATGGGAAGCACCAGCGTCGGGGCGAGCTCGGGTACTCTGTAAACACCATCAAAGCCGCCGGGATGGAGATTATGGAATACGTCTCGTCGGACGACGTGGTCTTTGCGGTGGTCTGGAAGGGTACTGGCGTTCCGGATTTGAAACTCTTGTTGGGGGAGTATTACGAAGAGTATCGACAAGAAGTCGATGCTGCCCGCAACCGCAGCCCACGCGTCAGGGAGCCCTTCAAGATGAAGAGCAATCGTTTGGTCGTCGAACGAGCCGGCCATTCCCGATCGCTCTGGGGACGTGCCTACCTTCCTTCCCATCTGCCGACGGGAATCAAGCCTGAGGATATTCAATGAAAAGGATGGCCGTGGGGACGGTCTTCGTCTGTCTGCTTGCGGGATGCGGCGGTGACGATGGTGGAGGTTCCACGCCGAGCACTGGTTCGATACCGATTTCGATAGGCAAGTCCAGCGTGTGCACGACAATCAACGAGCTCTGTGCCTCCGTTACCATCTGCCAACCCGGTACGAACAACTGCCAAACGGTCTCAGATATGCTCGTGGACGTCGGGTCCGTTGGTATCCGTGTGTTTGGTTCACGCCTGTCAGTGCCGCTGATGCAAGCGGTGGATGCCCAAGGGCGCGCACTTGGAGAGTGTGCGTTCTTCGCAGACGGCGGGACGAGCTGGGGTTCCGTGCAAAGCGCCGACGTCGTGCTCGGAGGGGAGCCGGCCGTCCGTGTCCCGATTCAAGTGAT
>DASUXH010000198.1:0-7656 GCA_036378015.1 Nitrospira sp.
GGGGCGTGAACCCCGATGAAGTGGTCGCCATCGGCGCGGCCGTTCAAGGCGGCGTGCTGAAGGGCGACGTCAAGGACGTGCTGCTCCTGGACGTCACGCCGTTGTCCCTCGGCATCGAAACGCTCGGCGGCGTCTTCACGAAGTTGATTGAGCGCAACACCACCGTTCCGACCAAGAAGAGTCAGGTCTTCTCGACGGCGGCCGACAATCAGACTGCCGTAACCATCCGTGTCTTCCAAGGCGAACGGGAAATGGCGAACGACAACAAATTGCTCGGCCAGTTCGATCTCGTCGGCATTCCGCCGGCCCCTCGCGGCATGCCGCAGGTCGAAGTCACGTTCGATATCGACGCCAACGGGATTGTGCACGTGTCGGCCAAGGACTTGGCCACGCAGAAAGAGCAGTCCATCAAGATCACGGCGTCCAGCGGTCTGAGCAAGGAGGAAGTGGAAAAATTGGTCAGAGATGCTCAGAGCCATACGGAAGAGGACAAGAAGCGGAGAAAGGCGGCCGAAGCCAAGAACCAGGCCGACACGCTTCTCTATCAAACGGAGAAGAACCTCAAGGAGCACGGAGACAAGATCTCGGCCGACGACAGGACCAAGATCGAAGAAGCCGTCGTCGCGCTGAAAAAGGCGATGGAAGGCAACGATCCAGATGCAATCGAGTCCGCCACGCAAACGTTGACGACGGCCTCGCACAAGCTGGCGGAGGAAATGTACAAGAAAGCCTCGGCCTCATCCGCGACCGGCGCCGACGCCGGCCCCTCTGAAACGCAGAGTCCCAACGGAGCGAAGACGGACGAAAAAGTCGTCGACGCCGAGTTCGAAGAAGTGGACAAAGATAAAAAGTAAGATAGAATACGGCCATCGGTTAGAACAACACTCATGCAATCGAACTCGCAAGACGTTCAAAAGGACCGTCCAGCGAGGCCGCAGCGAGCGAGGAGGCGAGGCGTACTCTCGTACGTCGAGCCTCCAAGCGATGTGAGAACAAAGCTGGTGGACCTTTTCAACGTCCTGAGCAATGGCTTCTGTGTCTAAACGAGACTTTTACGAAACGTTAGGCGTCGAACGGACGGCGTCCGACGAGGATCTGAAAAAAGCCTACCGAAAACTGGCCCGCCAATATCATCCTGATCTTCACACCGGTGAGCACCAGAAGAAGCACGCCGAAGAGAAGTTCAAAGAAATCAACGAAGCCTACGAGCATCTCAGCGATCAGGAAAAGCGGAAACGCTACGACATGTTCGGCCACGCCGGCGCTCAGGGCGGAGCCGGGTTTGAGGGCTTCGACTTCGGACGCGGCGGATTCGGCGACGTCTTCAACGATATTTTTGAGGATTTTTTCGGGGGCCAGCGGGGCGGCGCGCGCGCGGAGCGAGGAAACGATCTCCAGTACAACCTGGAAATTACGTTCGAAGAGTCGGTCTATGGGAAGGAAGCGAAGCTCAAGATCCCGCGTTGGGAATCCTGCGCCGAATGCAAAGGCTCCGGGGCCAAGTCGGCGACAGCGGTCAAGACGTGCCCCAGTTGCAAAGGGGCCGGGCAGATCCGGCTGCAACAGGGATTTTTCAGCGTAAGCCGGCCGTGCGGCCAATGCGACGGCTCAGGCCGCATCATCACGGAACCATGCCTGACCTGCCAGGGACGTCAACGCGTCTATCGCGAACGTACGATTGCCGTGCACATCCCTGCCGGCATCGAAACCGGCATGCGCTTGCGTCTCTCGAACGAGGGCGAGCACGGCGTCAATGAGGGACCAGCCGGCGATCTGTACGTGGCGATCACGGTCAAGCCGCATCCGGTATTCCAACGCAAAGGCAACGATATCGTTTGTGACGTGCCGATTAGCTTCGTCACGGCGGTGCTGGGCGGGAAGATTGAAGTGCCAACCTTGAAAGGCACGACCGTGATGAAGGTGCCGGCGGGAACGCAACCAGACAAAATGCTTCGCCTGAAAGGGCTTGGCATCCCGAGCCTCAAGCATCACACCACGGGCGATCAACTGTTCACGATCAAGGTGCATATTCCCACCAAGCTGACCGCCAAGCAGCGCGAGTTGCTGACGGAATTCGCCAAAGAAAGCGGCATGTCAATGGAAGCCGACGGCGACGGCTTTTTCGATAAAATGAAGACCTTTTTCGAGTAACGCCGCAGCCTGCCGGACCGGGTCTATCTCTCATGCCAACTTTTTTTGTGGGGTCCGAGGCTATCGTTCCGCCGACTATTCGTATTACCGGCCCCTTGCTCCGTCACCTCCGCCAGAGCCTTCGCCTTCAGACTGGTGAGCAACTCACGGTCACCGACGACCGAGGCACACGGTATCGCGCCGAAATTTCCGAGATCACGAGCGGAGCACTGATCGGCCGCATCCTCGACACTATCCCCGCTCCTCCGAAAACGGCCCGATCGATCGTTCTGGCTCAGTCTCTTCTCAAGGGTGAGAAGATGGATTGGGTGATTCAGAAAGCCACGGAATTAGGAGTCGATCGCATCGTGCCGATCCTGGCCGCCCATAGTGTGGTCAGGCCCCGAACAGACCGAATCGAGCATCAACTCGCGCGATGGCAGCGCATTGCGCATGAAGCGGCCCAGCAATCGGAACGTTGGTCGGTACCCATCATCGACGAACCGGCGACCGTCCCTCACCTGCTCTCGGCATCAAAGAAGGTCTCTTCGAAAATTCTCTTGTCCGAACGGTCAGATGGCGCTTCGCTGACCAGCCTGCCGTTGCACGGCAACGGCGATGTGTGGCTATTGATTGGTCCCGAGGGAGGCTGGGACGAAGTGGAATTGCGCGAGATGCGTCAAGAGGGTTTTCTTGCCGTCACGCTGGGACCGAGAATTCTTCGAGCCGAAACCGCAGCCATTGCCGCACTGAGCGTCCTTCAGTCCCGTCTGGGTGGATTGGAATAGGCCCCGTGGCCATTACGTGACTTGTCATCTCTTATTTCTTCCTCTCCCGCATCGAAACGCCCGTACCTCAAGGAAGGGCTGCCTTTCGTTCCGCGACCATGACTGTAGGGAGGAGTATCCGCTACGTTGAGCCGGTGGGAAGCTGGAAGTTGCTTTTGCGGGTGGTGCCGATCAGCAGCTCGCCCGCAGCGGGGTCCCTACACCGGGCGGGGTGCGAGGACGAGCGCTGATCGGCAACAGGTCCCGCAATCTTTTCATCCCCTACGCGGAGCGTGCGAGGACGAACGATCATCGAGGACAGGACCCGCAACGAACTTACTTCCCGAGCTTGAGATGCACTATCGTTCCTTTTTCGCCGCTGGCCCAGCCGTGCAATGTATTCGGGAAAGACAAGCCGAAGAGGGACACGTTCGCGACGGCGCCCTGTTCTTCCCACGTAAATCCGCTGTCCGCCGTATGGTAAGCCATGCCCCGCTCTCCCACGATCCATCCTGTTTTAGGATCGGTGAATCGAATGCGGAGCAGATCCGTGAGCCTCGTGCAGGTGCGCGAACAGGGCAACGTGCGGTCGATCCAACGGCCGCCTCCATCGGTCGTCTGAAACATGGCGCCCGCATTGCCGACGACCCACCCTGTCAACGGATCCGAAAAATAGACATCGAAAAGGGTCACCGACCCTTGAGTTTCCTGAGCCACCCACGTCGCGCCGCCGTCTTCGGTGGCGAGCACCGTTCCCACGGCCCCAACGGCTGTCCCTCGCCGCGCCGTCAAGAACTGCACCGCATACAGGGCCGCCGTGGTCGAGCCGGACTGGTCCGTCCAATGCGCGCCTCCATCCGTGGTATGGAGTATCGTTCCATTGCCTCCCACGACCCATCCCTCTTGCAGGGAAATGAACGATACACCGTAGATGGGCGCGACCGTGTCGATGGCCTGCGGTTTCCACGTGGCGCCCCCATCGGCCGTGTGACGGATCGTGCCGTTCGCGCCGATGATCCATCCCTGCTTCTCGTCGGCGAAGTAGACGCCCGTCAGCTGCGCCGGCGTGCCGCTGGTCTGTTTTTTCCACTTTTGGCCGCCGTCCGTCGTTTTGAGTACCGTACCGCCCGAACCCACCGCCCATCCGAGATTGGCATCGCGGAAAAACACGCTCATGAGCGTGACCTCGGTACCCGTTTTTTGCGCAGAAGCTTTCAGCTGCGGTTCCGCGGCATTTATGGATGAAACGATGGATAGGCTCAAAGGGAGAGTGAAGATGAAGAGAAGCAGGATGGTCAAAAATCCAGTGCAGCAAGGCCGCAGCGAGCGCAGAGGCGAAGTGTACTTTGAGCTGTACGCTGAGCCTCTAAGCGATGCGAGAACGACGCTGGCGGGATTTTTCACCATCCTGCTAGTCGTTCGTGGCGCCTGCAGGCCTGGACTCAAAGAAACTTTGGTCGGGCATGCCCTTGGCTTCGATCGTAAACGTGCCGGCTTCAAGCGTCAGCCACTTTTTCGACGTGCAGCACGTGCCGTCGGGAAGCATGTCCCACGATCCGCGTCGGATCACCAGTGGACCGGTCGACAGATCGGCGCTGAATTGTCCCGGTTTTCCGATGCCGAAGAGATGGCGATGGGGGACGCGTGCCTTGATTTCGGTGTCCGTCCAGGACACGACGATCGCACCGATATTGTTGAATAACACTTCGGTACGAGAGACGTTCTCGCCGAGTTCGATTTGGCTGCGCTTGAACGCCTCCACGCCGAGCTTTGGTTGCGTCGCTTCGGTGGTCTTGATGAAGGAGCCGAACCCGGAGCCCTTGATCGTCACGACGTCATCCAAGCCGGCAGAGGTGGGAGAGTAGGACTCGATCGTCGGGACGACCAACGTAAACGTCCCCGCTTCCATCGAAACGATACCCACCTCCGTACAGCAGGAGCCATCTGCAGCAGGCTTTGGCGCACCACGGCTGACCACAACCTGACCGCTTTTCGCGCTGAACGGGACCCACACGTCAATGCGGTCGTCATTCCAGCGATAAATGACGGCCGGGACACCGCCGATTTCTACACGGTTTTGGCCGGTGTCGAAATCCGTATAGTTGTAGGGCGTCGCACCGCTCTCGGAATAGGCGCCGAAATGCTCGCCATTGATTCTGAGGAGCGTGCCGATCGGAGCACTGGCTGGCGTAAGGCCGGTCGTTTTCGGGATCTCGACCGTAAAAGCACCCACCGTCCGTTCTTTTCCCTGTTGAGCCAACACCACGGGTCCGCTTTCCGCATTCAGCGGCACATGCACGACAATCGCGCGATCGCTCCACTGGGCCACAGGAGCCTCTTTCCCGCCGATCAAGATCTTGTCTTCCCCGGTCTTTTCCCGACCGAAGCCCTGACCAAACAAGACGACTTTCGTCCCAACCGGCCCATGGACCGGATCGACCTGAACGGTCGGAATCATTTTCAGGGAAACAGCGTTGCTGACCGTGTGTTGCACCGGCGCGCAACACGAGCCGTCCGGCAAGGGATCCGACGAGGCAAGACGCACGGCAATGTCTCCAGAACTCGCATTGGCGGGGACATCCACTTCGATCTTATCGTCCTTCCATCGCCGTGGCCTGACCGTCAAATTGCCGACCACGACGTCGTTGACGCCGAACATCGTGTTGGGATCGCGCGGACCCGCCGTAATACCAAAATGCTCGCCCAGAATTTCGATGGTGTGGCCTGGCTCGATCGAGGGCGGATGAATCGAGTGGATTTTCGGATAGACGACGGTAAAGGTTCCCCCCGGAACCTTCTTTTTTCCGATAAAGATGTCGACAGGGCCTGTTTGCGCCTTAGACGGTACTTTTACTTCGACGACCTCTTGGTCCCACCGCTGAATAAGCGCGGGCACTCCGGCGAACAGCACACGGTTGACTTGCGTAGATTTGAACTGTCCGAACCCTTTGCCCACAATGGATACGGTGGCCCCTGGAACGCCCGTCTGTGGCTGCAGCTCAATTTTTGACGGCGGTGCGGCGGCAGTCCCACTGCCTGCCCAGGCCAGCACCAAACCTGCTGCAACGGCAATAATCCAGGTCTTCATAGAGAGACGAGTCTGAAACAGCAGTCGCCGAATAGTGGAACCATGCTCAGAAGGCCCTGCGTGGCACGAGAACCCCACGCACGAGTCCGGGAAGGAACGACCGGGGTGCAGCGTGAAGCGAGGGACGACGGACTATAACAAGCAGTTTTTTCAGGTGTCAAGCCGATGAAAGGACAGGGAAAGCCGACGGACAGCCTTCACTTGTCAGGTCACGAGACCGCCAAGATCACTTCGATTTCTACGGCGGCGCGGCGGGGCAGTTCGGCGGCACCTGTCGCCACACGCGCATGGCGTCCGGCTTCTCCAAAGATCGCCACAAGAAGGTCAGAAGCCCCGTTCAAGACCTGAGGCTGATCGGTGAATCCCTCGGCCGAGGCGACATGGCCGACAACTTTCACGACCCGCGTGATCCGGTCCAAATTCCCCAGTTCCAGTTTGGCAATCGCCAAGGCATTGAGCATCGCGACTTTCGCCGCTTCCGCACCTTCGGCGAGGCTCAGTTCGCGGCCGAGCTTCCCTGCAAAAGCCAATTGGCCGTTCCGCATCGGCAACACTCCGGAAAGGAACAAGAGGTTGCCCGTCCTGACAGCCGGCACATAGGTTGCCACAGGCTTGGGCGCTTCCGGCAACTCCAGTCCCAACGCTTTTAATTTGTCTTCATACCCCATGTGTAGTTTCCGATTTCAATCTCAGATCTGCCTCTCACCCTGGTCTCAATACATCGAGAAAACTGTCGCCGACCGTCAAGGATTCGCCCTTGAGCCCCTCAACAATCGTCTGCCCAAGATCCGCCGCCGTGGGCCTCACTCCCAAGTTGACGCCTTGCGCCAGCTTGGGGCCAGTGATGATCAGAGGGACATACTCGCGGGTCGAAAGCGCATGTGGCTTGCCTGGATCTCGCCCATGGTCGCCTGTGACGATGAAGAGGTCCCCAGGCCGCAGCTGATCCAACATTTCTGGAAGCCGGCGGTCAAAATCCTGAATCGCAGCGACAGATCTTTCCGGGTCGGACCCAATGACATCGAGGCCCGCAAAGATGAGTCCCCGCGGAACTTTGTTGAACATGCCTCCGATTTCGTCCAGCGCGTCCGTCCAACTCGATGCGAGCGCCGACCTCGTCAATCCTCTTCCGCCGAACAAGTCGCCGACTTTCCCGACGCCAATCAGAATCTGGCTTGCGCGGTTCAAGACGTCCAACATCGTTAGTCCAGGCGGCTCTCCGGCAAAATCCCGGCGGCCTGGTCCGAACTGCAATCCTCCAGAGGGTCCGATGATGGGATGAGCGACTACACGCCGCATCCCCCACGTGTCTTTCAACGCCTTCCGCGCTTCCCGGCTTCGTTGATACAGCAGATCGACTGTCCACACGTGGTCGTGAGCCGCGACGTGACAGGTCTGGCGTCCATCGGTCCAGACAAGCGGCGCCCCGCCGGAGAGGTGTGATGCGCCGAACTCTTGTAACGCCTCTTCTCCGGACGCAACCTTGCCCCCGACGATCTTATGACCGAGCACATGCTCAAGCGCGGCCTTGGCCTCGGACGAATAGCCCTCGGGGAAGGCACGGCCCTCGTCCTCCGTGATACACCCAGCAATCTCCCAATAACCCACGAGAGAATCGACGCCCTTGCTCTTGAAGGCCAACCGGCCGAAACAGCCGACCGGCTGCGCCAT
>DASUXH010000199.1:0-2633 GCA_036378015.1 Nitrospira sp.
TGGTGCCGATGTCCAACCCGACGAGAATTTGCTCTCGCTTTGCCACTACCTCACCCCCCCTCGCGGACGATCACCCGATTGTCGTAACGCAGATCGACGTCCTGCCCCTCGTGCTTTCGACCGTCAGACGTCGGCAATTTGAACGCTGCACGGACCTTCATAAACCGATCCCACTGGTCATTGAGCGCATCGCTTCCCAAGTGAAATCTCACACCCTTGGCCGAAGCGACTACATTCTCTGTATGGCCGACATCGATTTCGATGCGGCCATCCAGGGTTTCAGCCATCAATTTTGCCAACCCGATCGCAGATCGAATCTGCTGTCTCACACGCTGATCGCGTTGCGCCAAGCGTTCGCCGTCCACACCGACCAATAGCGGCAACGCCGTTTGATCCTGCCCGCCGAGGCGTGCGAGCACGGCTCCCTCTTCGTCGGTCAAGACGTGTTCGGAGCCTATGCGGGCAATGGCTGCCGGCCTGCGTTCGACGAGCGTCACTCGCAGCGCATGGAGCGGGAGCCGCTCGATGGTGGCTTCTTTGATCCAGGGATGATTCCGCAGGCGTTCAGCGAGATACGTGAGGCTCACTTGGTGCTGGGCGATCCCCTTCTTGAGCGCCAACCGCTCAAGAACTTCCTGCCTCGTCACTTGATGCATCCCTTCGACGGACACTTCTCTGATTTCAAGACCCCGTTGGACAACCGGACCCAATTGACGAGCGAGCAGCAGCCCGCCCCAGCACACGGACGTCGCGGCGATCAGCCATCCGACGACCCACAAAACGCTTCGCCAGCGAGCCATCAATGCTGCACGACGAGCTTGCATGGTACGGTCCCTGGACTGAACCGCACGAGCTCCCCTCCATTGGTTATTGCGATAGCCGATCGGCTTCGCGGGCCGCTTGCGAAACACGTTTTTCATGTCCCGTGCCTTGCCTTGTTGATCCTGGTGATCGCGGATTCCAGGATGCGCTCGGTCAGTTCTTCGTACCCAATTCCCGCTTGGGCGGCGGCCATGGGCAAAAGGCTCGTTTCCGTCATGCCCGGCGCCGTATTGATCTCAAGCACATAGGGCCGCCCGCGTGGAGTGATGCGAAAATCGACCCGCGCGGCGCCGCTGCATCCCAAGACCTCATACGTTCTCAGCGCGAGGTTTCGAAGCTGCTTGGTGAGTGCCGACGGAAGAGGCGCCGGACACAGGTAACGGGTCTTCCCTTTTTCGTATTTCGCCGAGAAATCATAGAAGCCGTTTGCCGCCACAATCTCGACGGCCGGGAGCGCCAGTGGCATCTCGTCCTTGCGGCCAAGCAGGGAGACGGTGATCTCATGCCCCGGAATGTAGGCTTCCACCACCGCATCACGATCATACCGGTGCGCCAATGCCAAGGCCTCACCCCATTGGGCCGGTTTCTTTACGATCGTGACGCCGATGGTCGAGCCTTCTGATGCCGGCTTTATGACAACGGGCCATCGTAGCTTGGCCGAGCGCAGGACATGCGGACGCGAGATCTTTTCGCCTCGCTTGACGACGACACCCGGCGGCACCGGAATCCCGTGGGCGGCCAAAACGGTTTTCGTGGTCACCTTGTGCATGCCCACCGCGCTCGCCTGAACGCCAGACCCGGTATACGGAATCCCCAGGGTTTCCAAGAAGCCCTGAATGGACCCATCTTCTCCTCCCGGCCCGTGCAATGCGAGAAAGGCGAGGGCGATCTTCTGATCCTGCAGCTCGCGGCTCAACGTGGGACCGACGTCGATGGTGACCGCATCGTAGCCCCGCCGGCAAAGCGCCCGATGCACAGCGGCGCCGGTTCGCAAGGAGACCTCACGCTCGGACGATTGCCCACCCATCAGCACGCCGATGCGGTCTTGCGTGAGCAATGGTCTCTCGGTCATTGCGCTATGCCTCACCGACAATCTTGAGTTCCAGATTGAGCCGGACTCCGGACTTTTGTCTGATCATCCGCCGGACCTTTTGAATGAGACTGATCACGTCGGCGGCGTTGGCATGCCCCCGATTGACGATGAAATTCCCGTGCTTGGTCGAGACTTCCGCATCGCCGATGCGCATGCCCTTCAATCCGGCTTCTTCGAGCAACCGGCCGGCGGAATCTTGAGGAGGGTTTTTGAACACACAGCCGGCGCTGGGCATCGCCAACGGCTGCGTGTCCTTCCTATAATGGAGATAGTCTTTGACAATTTTGGCGATCTCCGCGCGTCTACCCTGCTGCAATTGAAGCCACACCCCGACCACAATGCCCTTCGGGAGATGTGCGCGCCGGTAATCGAAGCGGACCGCTGCGGCCGGTAGATCACGGATTTCGCCTCGCATGGTGACAAGCCGTACGGCCTTGACCGAGTCCTTCATTTCCCCGAGCCGCGTCCCCGCATTCATCATGAGACACCCTCCGACCGTGCCCGGGATGCCTGCCGCCCACTCCAATCCGGCGAGCGACCGGCGGAGTGCGTGTCCGATAAGCGTCGGCATACCGACACCGCCTTCGGCATAGAGGACCGCGCCTGGTTCCTCTCGTATGGTGCGCAGCTTGGACAGGCTGACCACGATGCCGCGGATTCCTCCGTCTCTGATGAGAAGATTCGTACCGCCGACGACAAACAGCGGAACCTCAGCCGT
>DASUXH010000200.1:0-7254 GCA_036378015.1 Nitrospira sp.
TGATCATCTCAACCTTTTTACGCTTCAAAACCGGCCGGTATCACTTTTTCAAGGGTACGGGCGCTTCCAGTTTCCCGTTCGAGATGTTGCCGACCGACTGGACGTCACGCGTCTTCACCCGGGCTCCGGTCCTCATACGGACGTGCACGTCAATCGGTTCGTCGCCCACATCTTCAGGCACCGGCGGAAACGGCTGGGCGTTGACCACCGCATAAATCCCTGCTTCATCGATCTCACGGACGCCGGAGCCCTTTTCAATTTCGATCAATTGCGCGCGTCCGCTCGGGTACAGCTTGAACCGCACGCGGACCGTTTCACTGCTCGGCCCCCGGCGGACACCGCGTACCTGTCGCGACCAACTGCGGCTGACGAGGAGGCTCACCTGCTGCCAATAGGCCTTCCCTTGTCCAGGATCGGCGAGAGGCATGAGATCCTCTTCGACCAGCGCCCCCGTCTCGACCGGCGCACCGCTGGGTTGGGGTTCATCGACGATCAGATCGCTGACCGAGGGTTCCTCGGGGCGGACAGCAGGCGGTTCGCTCGTATCGCTGACCGGCTCCTGATGCTCTAGTGTCACGTACACGATTCGTTTCATAAACCGCTCGAGTTTGTCCGGACGCGATCTGGCGAACGTGACCTGGATGCGGGCGGCTTTCTGATGAACGGACGTCCTGCTCGTCGGCATGGGATCGAGCGTGACCTCCGCCTTAAAGGTGGAGGTTTCGACATCCGGCTCCAGGGTGATGACCTGAGGTTCAAACAAAATAGATTCGCACAGGGCTACGGTCGGCACGGTCCCCGGAGCGACTCCGCCCAGCGTGATGAGCAGCGTGAGGGGCTTGCCGGTCTGCAGATCACCCTCTGAATCCTGCTGATGCAGTTCGAAGCGGGCCCATCGGGGAACCGGACTGGAGGCCGAGGAAGCGGAGTGTAGAGGGGGAACCACGAGCCAGAGGGCGACACACAAGAGCCCTGTCAAACATGTCAGGGTTTGACACAGTTTCGACGGCATGGAAGGCATCCTACCTAGGCTGCCGGCGATAGCGCAACCCGTATTTTCCACCGGCGTTAGGCAAGCGGCGACGAGTGGGATAAAATGAAGCCATGCGTGCGCTCATGAAGACCGCCCCTCAGCCAGGATTGACCGCGACCACCTGTCCCGACCCGACGCCGGGGCCCCACGACGCAGTCATTCGGGTGAAAGCGACGTCGTTGTGCGGCACGGACGCCCACATCTACAATTGGGATCCCTGGGCGCACAGCCGCATCCATCCTCCGCGCATCATCGGTCATGAAATGTGCGGAGAAGTCGTCGAAGTCGGTTCGGCGGGGAAGTTGGTCAAGATCGGCGATTACGTCGCGGCAGAATCGCATCTCACCTGTGGAACCTGCTTTCAGTGCCGGACCGGCCAGGCGCATGTTTGCCGTAATTACAAAATTCTCGGCGTAGACCGCGACGGGTCTTTCGCAGAATACATCGTACTCCCTGAGAACGTGCTGTGGCAGACCTCGCCCTCCATCGCACCTGAATACGCGTCGATTCAAGAGCCGCTTGGGAACGCCGTAGATGCGGCCCTGGTTGAAGATGTCACCGGTCATACGGTGCTCATCACGGGATGCGGGCCGACCGGCCTCTTTGCCGCTGCGATCGCGCGCACAGCTGGTGCGGCCGTCATCATCGCCTCCGATGTCAGCGAATACCGGCTGAGCCTCGCGAAGGAGGTCGGGGCCGACCATGTTCTGAACGCACAGGCTGGGACACCGGCCTCGCTGGCTGCGGCCATTCAAGAGATCACCCGTGGCGAAGGCGTTGATGCGTCCCTGGAAATGTCTGGTAATCCGTCCGCCCTTCACCTGGCTTTCAGCGCGGTGAAGAACGGGGGGCGCGTGACGCTTTTCGGGATTCCAACCGGTCCCATCACCTGCGATCTGGCCAACGATATTATCTTCAAGGGCATCCGTGTGCATGGCATCACAGGCCGCCGGTTGTTCAGTACCTGGTACCGGCTGGCCGGGCTGTTCAAAGCCGGCCTCAATATCAAGCCGATCGTCACGCACACGTTTCCGATGAGCGACTTCGCCAAGGGCTTCGACCTGATGAGGTCAGGTGAATGCGGAAAAGTCGTGCTGTTTCCTTGATGCAGACGTTATGAACGGCTCGATTTGTCACATTCTTCATCCTCCACCGGTAATGCCATGACCGATTCGCCTCTGAACCACATCGCCCGCCAGCAATTGGCCGAGATTCGCGCCAAGGGGTTGTATAAGTCCGAGCGGCAGCTTCTCGGTCCGCAGCAGGCGGAAATTCAGGTGGCACAGGGACGGGTCTTGAATCTCTGCGCGAACAACTATTTGGGCCTCGCCAATCATCCAGCCATCATCGAGGCAGCCGGGCGCGGCCTCCATAGTCACGGCTATGGCATGGCCTCCGTACGGTTTATCTGCGGAACGCAGGACACCCACAAGACACTCGAACGCGCCATCAGCGCCTTTCTTGGCACCGAGGACGCCATTCTTTACGGGTCATGCTTCGATGCGAACGGAGGCCTTTTCGAGGTGCTGCTCGACGAACGGGACGCCGTCATCAGTGATGCGCTCAATCATGCCAGCGTCATCGACGGGATCCGGCTCTGCAAGGCCAAGCGGTTGCGGTTTGCTCATTCGGACATGATGGACCTGGAAGCAAAATTGAACGAGGCACGGAGTTCCCGGCTCCGGCTGATTGCGACCGATGGGGTCTTCTCGATGGACGGCGATCTGGCGAAACTCGACAGGATCGTCGAACTCGCTGAGCGATACGAAGCCGCCGTCATGGTCGACGACAGCCATGCCACCGGGGTCATCGGAGCGCAGGGACGGGGGACTCCCGCCCACTTCGGCGTCGACGACCGCATCGCGGTCGTGACGAGTACGCTGGGCAAGACGCTCGGCGGAGCGACCGGGGGGTTCACGACAGGAAGCGCCGACATTGTCGACCTCCTTCGCCAGCGCTCACGGCCTTATCTGTTTTCCAACGCGCTGCCTCCGGCGGTTGCCGCTGGCGCCCTGCAGGCGCTGACGCTCGTCGAGGAGGGAGACGAGCTGCGGGCTCGATTGCGCGAGAATGCCGTGTTCTTTCGCACGCGGCTTGCCAGGCTCGGATTTCGCCTGATCGATGGGAATCATCCCATCATCCCCGTCATGCTCGGCGACGCGTCGTTGGCTGCCTCGATGGCCGATCGGTTGCTGGCGGAAGGTGTGTATGTCGTGGGGTTCAGCTATCCGGTGGTGCCGGAGGGACAAGCGAGGATCCGCGTGCAGATGTCGGCCGCCCACACGCGCGATGAGCTGGAGTCGGCGATTGCCGCCTTTGCCAAAGCCGGCAGGGAATTAGGGATCATTCCACGGTCTCAATGATGAAATCCCGGAAATCTGCTATTCTCTGATGGCCCTCGTCCGCGACTGTAAGTAGGCGTTTCGAACGGCCGTATAGAGATCCAGCGTGGCTTCCTCGACCCCCTGGAATTTTTCGAGGTTTCTTGATCGCTCGTTCACGATCTCGCTGAGGCGTGCACCGAACTGTACAAAGGTGATGGTCCAACTATTTTTATGAGCGATCAACGAAGGTATTCCATCGACTAGGATGATCGGTGCAACCAGCCAGTTGACGGGGTTGAGAAAGATGTCGGTGACGTACCCGGCAAGGTCTCGAACCGTGAATGGCTGGAGGAAGGGCAGCACAAGATAGGGGCCCGGCTTCACACCGTAGAATCCCAACGTTTGCCCGAAATCCTCATCCGGCGTGACCCAATCGATCTCTTTTGCCAAATCCATGAACCCCGCATAGCCCACGGTGGTATTCAAGAGAAACCGTCCGGCTTCAATACCGGCGCCTTTGACCTTCCCCTGAAATACGTTGTTCAAGAAGCGCTGCGGAAATCGCAAATTATAGAAAATGTTGCTGATGCCGACCTGAATAAAATCAGGAACGATGAAATCATAACCCTGAGCGACGGGCTTCAGCGCGTACTTGTCCATTTTCCGGTTGAACTCGAAGATCGTGGTGTTCCAGGGCTCCCATGGGTCGTACTCCTCCCCTCCTTCGTCGGCCTTGGCAAAAGGATCGAACAGTTCGTCGGCATGCTGCCCACGCCGTGAGCCTGGCGCGGCTGCGTTCCGCACATCCGTAATCGAACCATCTCCTGCCGCCGCCAGTTGGATCGGCGGTGGCGTAGCATGCGCGGGACTTGCAACTTGCTCGTCGGCCCCCCCGACGGTCGGGGCACCGGCACACCCAGCCAGCAAGAGGACGAGGGGAAGCGCAAGCAGGATTCCCATGGGGAACATGCTTACTGGTTCAAACCTGTCGTGGGAAGAAGGAGCGAGGACATTGCCGCGCACTGTACCAAAAGTTCCACCGGTCGCCAAACAAATTTTTGGATCACGAGCGCATGGCACCGGCGGCGAAGTCGGAGAATACCTGAAAATACGATTCCCCGCCGACCTGATAGGTGTTGTTGTGCTGGGCGCCCGGGATGAGATGAAAGGATTTGGGCGGCTTCGCCGCCTCGAACACCTGCCGGCCCAGCTCGATCGGGATAATGTCATCCCGATCGCCATGGATGACGAGTTTCGGCAGCGAGAGCGCCGGCACTCGATCGATGAGTCGGAACTCGGCGCCTAACAACCAATGTACGGGCAAACCGCCATAGTAGTGCTTGGCGACCGCTTCGACGGACGGGAATGGGGACTCAAGTATGAGTCCGGATGCAGGCTTATGTACGGCGAGGTCGCCCGCGACTGCAGCGCCCAAAGACCGACCGAAGATGATCAGACGTTCCGGCCTGATGAGCCTGACACGGGTCAGATAGTCATGGGCGCCAATGGCGTCAAGATACAGTCCTTCTTCGCTGGGCCGAGCAGCCTGACTTCTCCCGAAACCGCGGTAGTCGAACAGAAATACCGAAAGGTCGCGTTGGAACAAGAAACGGAGATTGTCGAGCCGGTGTACGATGTTCCCGGCATTACCGTGGCACCAGATAATGACGGGACGGTCCTCTCCTGCGTCGACATACCAGCCGAAGAGCTTTGCGCCGTCTGCCGCCTGAAACCAGACGTCCTCTAGCGGAAGCCCGCTCGCGGCGCGCCAGTCCTTGTCCTGCCAGCGCTCAGGATGAAAGACGAAGAATTGATCGAGGATGTTCTTGCGCAATATCGGCATCTCAGAATCTTACCGGTTTGTCACGGTTGAAGAAACCCACAGCACGTCTCCACCTAGCCAATACCCCAGCGCTTCGGTATACTGCGCTGTCGTTCTTCTCCGTGTCATCAGTGACGATGAATCAGCACCCTAGAGATCCCCAGGCCGGCACCTCCTGCGACGTCCTCGTCGTTGGAGGAGGACCGGCCGGCTCGACAATATCCGCCCTCCTCGCCGATCAAGGCTGGAGTGTGCACGTTCTCGAGAAGGATTCGCACCCTCGATTCCACATCGGCGAATCGCTGCTCCCGCAGTCCGTGCCGATGCTCAAACGGCTCGGGGTCCTGCCCGAGGTCGAAAAAATCGGCATCCTTAAATATGGCGCAGAACTCGTGTCTTACAGGCGTGGCCGGTCTCAGATGTTCCACTTTGCCAAGGCGTTCGATGAATCCCAGCCCTATGCCTTCGAGGTGAAGCGAGCCGAATTCGATGACATTCTCGCCAAGAATGCGATCGCCAAAGGCGTCCGCTTCCACGAAGGCATCAATGCGCTCCGCGTCGAGTTTCGTCCCGGTCAGACCTCGTTGATCCATGCGGAAGACCGGCAAGGCTTCCCGTGCATATGGGAAGCCCGCTTCGTGGTCGATGCCAGCGGCCGCGACACCTTTTTGTCCGGTCAATTGGGTGGAAAGCACCGGAGCAAGAAACACGGAAGTGCCGCGGTGTTCGGCCATTTCGAAGGCGTCACCCGGCTCACCGGCATGGACGAAGGCAATATCACCGCCGGGTGGCTGGACGACGGCTGGTGCTGGTTGATTCCGTTCAAGGACGGGACGATGAGCGTCGGGATCGTCTGCCACCCCGATTACATCAAATCACGCCGCACGTCGCTCGATCAGTTTCTGCTGGATACGCTGCGTCAATCGCCTCCGATCGCGAAGCGAATGGAACAAGCGCGACCGTTGACGCCGACCTACGCGGCGGCCAATTTCTCCTACCGGCGTGAGTCCATGACGGGCGAAGCCTATTTGATGATAGGAGACGCCTTCGCCTTTATCGATCCGGTGTTTTCCAGCGGGGTCCATCTCGCGATCAACAGCGGCACGATCGGGGCGGAGGTCGTCGATGCGTTTCTGCGCGGCGCGACGGATTATCCGGCCCGGCGGAGGAATTTCGAGCGTAAGGTCCGTCGAGGGATCGACACGTTTTCCTGGTTCATCCACCGATTCAACCAACCGGCGTTCGAAGCCTTGTTCGTGTCGGCCAGGCGCCCTCCAAAAATTGAACGCGCCGTTCTCTCGCTGCTCGCCGGCGACGTGTTCGGGCAATCAAAGATGCGTATTCCGCTTTTCCTCTTTAAAGTTGTCTACTACATCGTTTTCTTGTTGAATTGGAGAGAGAATTGGGCCGTAGCCCGCCGGCGGAAGCAAGGCAGCCGGACAACGGTGACTGAAGTCACGGACTACGCCGTCAAGACCACGTAAGGAACAAGGTTTCCACTCACGAATGGGTATGCGAGATCGACACACCACCACTTCCCCCGCATCCGCCCAACGCGTTCTCGATCCCGCAAGTCAAATCAAAGTCGCTTATATCGAAACGGCCGGCCTGAGCCGATGGCTGGCGACATCCGGCACGTTCCCTCTGGGCGTCGTGGCGTTCGGATCTCCCAGGTCCGTCTCGCTGCCATGTCCGGTCATCGAACTCGACCTTCCTTTGCTGGAAGGGCCCAGTCGATGCGAAGTCTGGAGCTGTGATCAGCCAGTCCGTGTGTATCGGGATGGTGACGTTTCCGCCGCGATGAGCGGGGATCTGCTCTTCGGGTCCATCACAGCGCACGAGGAGAACGACAGCTTAGACCACACGACCGAAAAAGCCTATCGACACCTGCTCCGCTTGCTCAATGAATCTGGATTCCCCCATCTGCGGCGCATATGGAACTATTTCGCCAATATCAATGAACAACAGTACGGTCTAGAACGCTACCGGCTGTTCTGCATGGGGCGTTACCGAGCATTGGCCGAAGCGCTGCCGGGGTTTCCCGGCTCGCTACCCGCCGGAACGGCTGTCGGAAC
>DASUXH010000201.1:0-3290 GCA_036378015.1 Nitrospira sp.
AACATAATAGCGACGCTCTTGCTCATTCCCGTCGATGAAGAGAATGTAGAGCGAGTCCGACATGAGTGAGAGGTCTCCTGCGGACGGTTCATGCAGTCGTAGCCCTACAAATGAGAGGAAGTCACTACAGAGATGCGTCCGAGAGAGTGTTCAGGTCGAAGGTCTGCGCTTCAAGCGCTACGGAACGTCGCGTTAATTCCGAATTATGCTATGGGGCCAACCAGACGAGGACAAAGAAGTGCTGGCGGGCTACTCTCCATGCGCAACAACGCATTCTTTTCCAAATCCATGAAATTTCGTGACCTGATATTCAACACTGCGGACTTTCGTAATATTGCCAAGACGCATGGCTTCATGGCCGGTCAAGTCGACTGTGCGGCCAAGTCCCAGCGGGTCGGGGGAAAGACATTGTTGACCTTCTTTGGCGCCGGTAAGAGAAGGGTTCTCGTACACCAACCACGAATATGATTCGCAGCCTCCGAGGAAAGGCAGCAGCAGAGTTATCACTATCATTAGTTTGTTCATAGGCCCGCCTCCCTATAACGTAACCTTTCAAGAAACAAGGAAGCAAGGAGCCCGAAGCCTGAAACTCTGGCGGTAGCTGCACGTATTTCGCGTAGGATTGTCGAGCGAAACGAGTCTAGAAGTCGCCCATGCCTCTTGGCTCAAGCAGCGTGCCGATCAGTGGGCTTTTTGGCATTCCGTTGCTTCCATTCCATATATGTGATCTGAAGCAAGGCAATGTAGTTTTCGAGCGAGATACGATCGAAATCGTTAAGAGGCAGATCGTGGGACATAGCCTCACGAAGACTCTGAGTGGCCAGGTAAAAATGTTTTAACTCAGGCGGTTCCATTCCGCCCGTAGCCTATCGTTTTGTTTAACACCCTGTCTATCAGCAGAAGCCCACATCCTTGTAGGCATGTGTGGTGGCTCATAGGAGCCATTCTCAGCTCCATAGGCTTTCAACCATCCGGACGAAGCAGGAGGCGGCCCTCCCGCGAGGACTTATCTCTTTCCGAAAACCTTTTCTGCGGCGACCAGCCCCAGAATCAGCGTCACACCGAAAATCGCCAAGAACACAAAGAACAGGATTTTGGCGATCTCTGCGGCATCGCCGGCAATGCCCCCATATCCCATCGCCGCGGCAATGAGGGAGATAATCAAAAAAATCAGTGACCATCTAAGCATCATTCACTCCTTTCTTCTCACCTTAGTTGCCAGCCTGTAAGCATATATTCTATGCAATGATTATCTTACGAGGCCCTGCATGCTCGATGGACTAGGACATTACCTAGAGGAAGAACACGCCTATCACTGGGAATTTCGCGCCTATCTGCTACAGTAATAACAGTAGGTCGCCGTATGAAGACTGCCAAGGTGCTGAGTTTCTGTTTGATCCTGCTCTGCATGACGAGGGTAGCGTCTTACGCTCAGGTTTCGATCGGAAGCCTTCGTTCGTCAATCGAATCCTCCAATCTTGAAGTGGTCACCCTCGAAAGCGTTGCACATCTCAGCCGCCAGCATCAGCAGCAATTGGGAGGCAAGTGCCCGGGCACGGCGTTTGTGTTGGCCGATGACACAGGTTCAATCGAGGTGAGCATTCGTCGGACCAATCGCCTACTCGAACCGCTGCGGGAAGGCGACCGCGTCCAAGTCACTGCCCAGATAGCAATCTTCCGTGCTCGGAATAATGTGCCTGTCCGAATCTGTGTCGAAGCGACTGATATTCAGCACTTAACCCCTTGAAGCTATGGCGATGACCATACGCTCTATACTGCTTGTATCGCTCTGGATCAGGGCTTAGGGGCATCTAGCGGAAGTAGCGCTCGACCACCTGCGACTCCACCTCCACGCGCTTTCGTTCCAATTTCTGCCGATGCGTTGATAGTTCTTCCAATGTTTTCAGGAATTCCTGTTGTCGGCCGTTCCATTCGGCGGCCACCCTCGGTTTTTCCCGTGCATCCGCCCGAACCCGTTGGATCTGGTTCACCGTATAGACAAGGTGATCGCGCTGCAACATCCACTGTTGGAGATGGAGATTCCATCCGGCAAGATCGAGCGCATGTAGCTCTTGAATGTTGGGATCTGAAACGGAGGGCATGTGCTGAAGATCGGCAATATGGCGCTGGAGTTCGTCAATACTGTCGTTCAACTCAACGATGCCTTGATGCAGCATGGTGAGCACGGGATCGGGTGATTGCGCATGTCCGTTCTGAAGGCTCGGTTCGGCACATCCGACGAGAATGAACAGACTGATACTCCACATGATCCGCCGATGCACGTTCATTATCATTCCTCCGATCGTTGCAAATGGCATTCAGCGATACTTGATGGCCACGCCTTTCAATGTCGTGACGCGAACCGAATAGGGCACCGCGGCATATTGCTGGTATCCCCAGGCAGGACCCCATGCTCCATAACGATATCCCCAAGGCCCCCAGTATCCATACGGACCGGGGCCGTAATAATACGGCGTGTAGTATCCCCATGGACTGTAGAGCGGCTGATAGTCGGTTCGTTGCTCCGTGCGGGTCACCGGAATCGAAAAGACGACGGCATCGGCGCCTAAATCGCCCGCCTTTTTCAAGAGATGTCGTTGCAGTGTTTGAACGTTCGAAGAGGAACTCTCGCTCAACTCGGCAATCTTCAGAAAAGATGCGTCGGGTTCACGGCTCAGGATCTCTATATCACTTACCGCGCGAGGGGGAAACGTCTCGGAGGTGAGGCGAAGCACCTGCACCTGCGAACAGCCAGACTGCATGACCATTAAGAACAGCCACCAAAACGCCAACAGGGACACTCCAATGGAGCGCCTCAGGCCCGATCCGACCATCTCGTAGGCGGCGATAGCGAGTTCGACGGTTTTACATCCCAAACGGCATTCTCACAGTGACAATGTCACATTGAAGTCGACGTCATTTGCCGGAGGGAGATGGAACATTTTGTTGAACGCGCGCAAGATATGTGGCCATTGCGTGTTCCGGCACATCCTGAATGCTGAGGTTCTTGAGGTTATCCCAGAACGAAAATACAGATGAAATTTCCGATGGACGTTCAGGATAATAGCGATACTTGGCCCCCTCATCGAGCACGACCTCGGGGCCAAGATGCAGATAGGGGCCTTCGTCCATGACGGCAAACACCTCGAAAGGTGGAAGCGACGGCACCGGATCTTTGGCGTTGACAAATCGAAGCAACGGCAGAGTGCGATATTTGCGGACTCCATCACGGTTGGTGACTTTTGGTTGGCCGAACGTCATCGCCTGTCCAAGTTTGTATCCATCCTCCT
>DASUXH010000202.1:0-6976 GCA_036378015.1 Nitrospira sp.
ACCGCTGCCATCACTGCTTCCATCGCTTTCAACGTAAACCGTCTCTTTGAACCTTTGAATACCCTCGACGCGCCGTTTTCTCCGGGCTTCCAGGGCATCCCACTACATGGAACGCCGAAAATTTCTAAGAGCGGTGGAGATGTATGAAGAGTCAGTGGAGCTTGGTCATGCCGGAAAATACTGCATCACTTCACAAGCCACACGCGATACGTCTTCGCCGAAGCGGGTTTCGGCACTTGGATGAGGCCGACGGCGCCCGGACTCATGACGTCGTCACCCGTAGGCGTTCGCCAAGCTTCAAAGCGCTGGCTATACAAGAGCAGGCCATCTTCGTCGTAAAAATCCACCATAATGTGTGCGGAGTCGCGTAGCCCCCCCTGATAATGGGTGGTGACCCAGTCCAATCGTTTGAGTGCCTGGTACTGGATCACAAGCGTGCCGGGGCTCTCTTCCTTGACGCTCAACAGCTTGAGTACGCGGTTTTGGTCCAGCCCCTCAGCCGGCGCGGGGCCGCCGGCCAGTTGCGTCCGAATGGCCCGGGCACTCTCCTCCGTAGGCAAATACGCCTTCACCCGGCAGAACACGGTGCGTCCCTCTTCGTTTTGCTCGAGGATCTGTTCGTCTTGAACGCGGGTGGCCAAGGTGTTCGCGATCTCGCGCAGCAGCACCGAGTCCACAACCGAGGCCGTCTGCTCCCGATAGACCGCTGAGTTGACGACGGCTTGCCGCAGGGCTTCGCGGCAGGCTAGATTTTTCGCATCGGCAGGCTGGTCGGAGGAGTGAGTATGATATCGGTAGTCGCCGGTGATCTCGAGACGGCCGTTCGGTTCAGCGGCCTGAACATCGACCGCGAGCCATGTAAAGGTGACAATCAATAGAAGGCCGGCGATCCGATGCGCTGACATATCCCCTCGTGTCGATGAGGTGGGAGCTTCCTATGATCCGGGGATCATGCTACCACGTGACTTCTCGCGCTTCCACTTATGTAACCATGCGGCAGCGAGACGAAAGGGGCTTGATATCGTACTGTGATGCCTTACGTATTTTAGAGAATTTTCCCACAACAACAACGGGATAGCTTGACTTGCGTGGCATCTTCACGCAGACTCTCGGCTTATGGATGAGACCGAACAAACGCTGCTCGCCGCTCTGGCAGAACGGGTCGGTATTGCGGCCGACTACTACGACATCAGCGGGGTTCGCCACGTCACCGCTGATCATACCAAGCGCGACATTCTCCGGGCGATGGGGTTTCAGGTCGACTCGACGGCGGCGCTGGCCATAGCGATCCGCGAGTGGGACGAAGCGCCATGGCGCAGGCCTTGTGACCCGATTCGCATCGTGCATGAAGAGGAAGTGGGCGCTCCTGTGTCCTGCTGCTTCGCATTGGAAGACGGCCGGGAGCGGTCAGTCGTCGTCAAATGGCAGTTGATCGATGAATCTGGAAATCCTCTCCAGGAAGGACAGGCTGGTCCAGGACTGTTTGCAACGGAAGTCAAATTCATTGACGGCGGCCGGCGGGTCCGCGTGGAACTGCCTGCGCCCACAGGCCTTCCTCTAGGATATTACGATTTTATTCTCAGAGCGGAAGGACTCGTCGGCGGATCGACAGGCACCCTTCGGCTGATCGTTGCTCCCCGGCAGTGTTATGTGCCGACGTCGCTCGAAGTCGGGCAGCGGTATTGGGGACTCGCGCTGCAGTTGTACTCGCTTTCAAGCGGCCGCAACTGGGGCTGCGGCGACTTCACCGATTTGAACCAGGTCGTCGAATGGGCGGGCAAGCGGCTGGGGGCCGGTCTTGTGGGATTGAATCCGCTCCATGCGATCCGCAATACGGCGCCGCATCACACCAGCCCTTACACGCCGTACAACCGGCTTGCGCTCAATGAACTGTATATCGATCTCGAACGATTGCCGGAGTTCTTCGCGTCTGAGGATGCGCAAAAGCTGTATCGATCGCCAGAGTTTCAAACCAAGCTTCAGGCCCTGCGGGACAACCGACGCGTGGACTACGATGCGATCGCTTCCGCAAAGCGCGCGATGCTCGATCTTGCCTATCGGCAATTCCTCAAGGAAGCCTATGACGGGGCCGAACCGGACATCGAACCCAAGACCGCCCGCGCAAAGCTGCTCGAACGATTCATCCAATCAGAGGGCGAGCCGCTCGAACTCTATGCCACGTTCCAGACGTTGGAAGAGGAACGGCGTCTGATTCAATCGAAAACGGTGACCTGGCAAGAATGGCCCAAGCAGTTTTTGTCGCCAGGATCCGCCGCGCGCGAATATGGCAGACGCCATAGAAAGCGCATTCGCTTTTTCCAATACATTCAGTGGATCGCATCCGAGCAGCTCAACGAAGTCCTGCGTACGGCCGACGCGGCTGGAATGCCGATCGGCATTTATAACGATCTTGCCCTCGGTGCAGAGCGTACAGGAGCCGAGGCCTGGATGTATCAATCGGTACTCGCGCTGGGCGCCGACTGCGGAGCTCCTCCCGACGACTTTGCGCCTGAAGGACAGAATTGGGGGTTGCCGCCGGTCAACCCAGTGGCCTTGCGTCCGAGCCGGTACGAGCTGTTGATTCAACTCTTGCGTAGGAACATGCGCTTTGGCGGAGCAATTCGGCTGGATCACGTCATGGCCCTCAGTAGGCTGTTCTGGATTCCAAAGGGAAAATCGGCGGCGGAAGGCACCTACGTCCATTATCCGTTCGAGGAGTTGTTGTCGATCATCGCCCTCGAAAGTGTCCGATCCAAAACGCTGGTGATAGGAGAGGATCTTGGAACGGTGACCGACTTGGTGCGGGAGCAGTTGGCGAAGGCACGCGTCTTATCCTATCGGGTCTTCTATTTCGAACGCCGGGGAGACGGGACATGGAAATCACCCGGCGAGTACCCGCAGCAAGCGCTGGCGGTGGCTGGCACCCACGATTTGCCGACGCTGACCGGCTTTTGGTCGGGAGAAGATATTCAGGTCCGAGCCGGCCTGGGGGCGTTCAAGGATGAGGCCGCCCGTCGCCAGGCTTGGGAAGAGCGCCAACGGGATAAGACCCGCATGCTGGCCACGCTTCAGCAAGAGGGATTGTTGCCAACCGGCATGAGCGACGAGGCGACCGCCGTACCCGCGATGACACCGGCACTTTGCCGGGCTATTCATGCCTACCTGGGGCGGACGCCCTCATGGCTCGTGCTGGCGAATCTCGAAGACGGCCTGGAAGAGATCTCGCAAACGAACCTGCCCGGCACCGTTGAAAACCATCCCAATTGGCGGCGGAAATACGCCAGCCGCATCGACAACCTCATTGATGATGAGCGGCTGCGAGAGCTCGGGGCAATCTTGAGTTCGATCCGTCCGATCAGTTAAGACCCGCCGCAGAGCATGCCGAAGCAGAACCGCATTGTTCTTGCCATTGCAGCGACGCTTTTTATCATCATTGTCGTCTTGGAAACCGTCGCGCCAGCGAATATCGTCGGCGCCTATGCGTTTGTCCTGCCGATTCTGTTGGTTGCCACGCTGCGCAGCCGTCCGTTGATGCTGGCGACCGTGATCGCCTGTATCGCGGCCACCTATCTCGGGCTGATGCAGCCGACCAAGCCCGGGCGATTCCAGGCGGCCGTGATCAACCGCACGGTCGTCGCCGGGGTTTTGATCATGGTCGCGTACATCGGGATGACCCGCGAGGAACGGAAAGGTCGTGAGGAAAGCACCCGTCAGGCCTTGGCGCAGCAGACGGAAAGCCTCTTGCGAGCAAACGCTCTTCTCGTTGATGCGAAGGATCAGCTGAATCGCTCGGAGCGGCTTGCGGCCGTCGGCCAGCTCGTGGCCTCTGTGGCACATGAGGTCGGAACCCCATTGCATTCCATAGCCTGGCACGTGCAGGCGCTGGGTGAGGAGCCCGGCGTGACGCCTGAAATGAAAAAGCGCATCACGGTCATCGATGAACAACTCAATCGTGTCGTCCGGATCATTCAAGATTTGCTGTCGTCCACCCGTCAGCGCAAACCGGATCCGAGTTGGATGTCGGTGGAGCTGGTCATTGGACCGGCGACCGCCTTGATGGAGCCGGCTTTCCATGCCAAGGGCGTCGCGCTGACCAGCGAGCTGGCGATCGGCGTTCCGCTGGTATGGGCCGATGCCGAAAAACTGCATCAGGTACTGGTAAATTTGCTCACGAACGCACTGGCCGCCACCCCGCACCATGGAGCGGTCGATGTGCGGGTCGGCGCACGCGCTGCCACGGCGAAGGAACTGGAAGCCGGTCAGCGGGTCGCGCAGGACATGTCTTCGATGGTCGTGACCGTCGCGGTCCGCGACACCGGCATTGGCATGCCAGCCGCGGACGTTCAAAACGCCTTCCAACCGTTTTTCACAACGAAGGAGGTTGGCAAGGGAACCGGGTTGGGTCTATTCTTGAGCCGTGAAACCGTGCAGGCACACGGGGGGACGCTGTCGCTGATGAGCGAGCAGGGACGAGGGACGATCGTGACGATTATCTTGCCGGGAAAAGTTGTTTTGCCGGAAGGGGTCGTGTAGGAAGCCCATGCAAGCTGCGAAAATCCTTGTCGTCGATGACGATGCGGTGGCCCGCGATCTCTTGGCCGAGGCCCTCAAGCAGGAGGGCTATAGCGTCGAAGCCTATGGCAGCGGGGAAGAGGCCATTGCCCGCGGACGCGAGGGTCGGGTAGATCTGGTGCTGACGGACATCCGCATGGGAGCGGTAGACGGACTGACGGTTCTCCGTGAGTTCAAGCGCATGAGCCGGGACACCGCCATCGTCGTCTTGACTGCATTCGGATCGCTCGAAGGTGCAATCGAGGCGATCAAACAAGGCGCCTATGACTATCTGGCCAAGCCGTTTAAAAAAGAAGAGATCAAGCTGGTCGTCCAACGCAGTCTCGATCATTGCCGCCTGCTGCGCGAAAACACGAAATTTCGGGAAGAGCTCAAGAGCAAGGATGAATGGTCACCCTTAGTCGGCAGCAGCCCGGCGATGCTCGAAGTTTACAAACTGGTTGCCCGGGTGTCCGAAAGCCGGAGTACCGTGCTCCTCCAAGGGGAAAGCGGAACTGGAAAGGAACTGATCGCCCGCGCCGTCCATGGAAACAGCCCTCGTCGCGACAAGCCGTTCGTACCGGTCAATTGCGGGGCCTTGCCGGACACCCTTCTCGAATCCGAGATGTTTGGCTATGAAAAGGGGGCATTTACCGGCGCGGTCGGCACGAAGACCGGTCTCTTCGAATCGGCGAACGGTGGGACCTTGTTTCTCGATGAAGTTGGAGAGCTGGGGCAGGCTCTGCAAGTGAAGCTGCTGCGGGTGATGCAGGACCATGAAGTCCGCCGGGTAGGCGGCACCAGTTCCATCAAGGTCGACGTTCGCATCATTGCGGCCACGAACCGGGACCTCGAGCAGTTTGTCAAAGAAGGCAAATTCCGAGACGACTTGTTTTATCGCTTGAACGTCGTGCGGATTACACTGCCCTCGCTCAAGGAGCGTGAAGAAGACATTCCAATGCTTGCTCACCATTTTCTGCAGAAATGTGCCGCGGGGACGACAACCTCGGTGCGAGGCTTCCATCCCGACACCATGGATTGTCTCAAGCGGTACCGATGGCCGGGGAATGTCCGCGAGTTGGAGAATGCGATCGAACGCGCCGTCTCACTAAGCCACGGACCGTTATTGACGCCAGAAGATTTGCCTGCGGCTATCCGTCAAGCCCCCAGTCCCGGCGAGCAGCAATCCGATGTCCGTGACAACACTCCGGAGTCCGTCTATCTGACCCTGGAGGAAGTCGAGAAGCGTCATTTAATGCGTGTGCTCAAGGAAACAAAGGGGAACAAAGTAAAGGCGGCGAAAATCCTCGGCATCGACAGGCGGACGCTCTATCGGATGGCTGAGCGATTTGGTTTGGAGTTGGGTCCGGACGCCGAAGGAAGCGACAAGGAAGCGGGGTAGTACTAGAGAAGATGAAGCGCGTTCTTGATCAATCGAAGCTGATTTTCTGCGCTCTGCGGCAGGGTGGTGGGTGATTCCTCCCAGCGAGTAAACAATCCGTCTTTGCCTTCATAGAGCACGTGCAGTCTGAGCCTCGTGTTCTGCTCGTCGGCCGGCGTCATCACCGCATCGACCCGGCTTCGTTCCGTGCCGAAACGCCAGCGAAGCAACCCATCCCAAATACTGCCAATTTCCTCCCTGTACCCTGTCGTCAAGCTCTGGTCGTTCTCCTGTTCGACGTCGTATCCTCCGTCGGTCAGCACCTTGATCACAGCGGTTCGCACCTGATCGGTTGCGGCGGGCAAGGTGACGTCTACGACGTCGGGTTCATGAGGGATCGGTGGACCGGCACAGGCGGCAATTGTGAGGAGAGAAATCCCAGCCAGGAAGCGAAGGGAGCGTGAGGTCACTTGGATTTCGTGTCCTTTAACCGATACACAAGATGTGTGTCGGTTTGGGAGACGCCTTCGATCGAATGAATACGACTGAGCACCAATTGCGTCAACGCGTCTTGGTCCGGAACTTCCACGACGGCAATGATGTCCGGCTTTCCCCAGCAGGGGTCGATGGTCTTTATCTGCTTGATCTCCCCAAGCGCCCGTACCACTCGGCTGGTCTGTCCGGGTTGTACGTGTATTAAGATGTACGCTCGATCGGCCATGACCACTCCACCGTCAACCGGTGCATGGATCGTACAAGGCACCGCCGGAATGGCAGCCTCCTTGCCAACGTAGCGGATACCCGAAGCGCCTGTCAATGACGCCGGAGGAGGCGCGGTAGCTTGATTGGAACCCCCTGCCGAAGCTTTGGATTTCTTCATGCGTGTCTCACTTGGGCGCGACGACGACGTCGACGGCAAAATGTTCGCTTGTGGTGCCGAGTTCGCTTTCCAGTCCTCGTGGGTTGCCGATACGGCCTTCTGGATCATAGATGAAACACACCATCTGGGTACACCGTCCTCGGTCTCTGTAGCGTTCGACGTCG
>DASUXH010000203.1:0-3072 GCA_036378015.1 Nitrospira sp.
TCGACGATGCCCGTCCACAGGACATGTCCGGCATTGGAGGACACGACGCGGCAGGGACGGTGTCCCGCTTCCAGCGCCATCGCGTAACAACCTTCCTCCTCCATCCAAAAGTCGCGGTTGAATCGTGCGCGCAGCGCTTTCGCTTCGGCCCGCAAACGGATCGCACACTCTCTTTCACCGATCCGCTCGTACAGATCGGCGATCTCCATCTTGGCCATGTAGACATAGCCCTGCACTTCGGCCAACGCAATCGGCGGCTCGGCGAACCCTCCGTCTGCCGTCACCACCGCATCTACCGAGTCCTTCCACCCTACGTTGGTCAGAGCCTTGTTCTTGTTGGCCAAATAGCTCACGTAACCGTCGTCGCCGACGTCCCCATACTTGTCGATCCAGTGCAGTGCTCGCTCCACCGGAACACGCAGTTCGTGAAAGAGCTCGAGGTCGCCGGTCCACCGGGCTTGCCGGCCCATCAGGATCAGAAACAGCGGCGTGGCATCGATGGTGCCGTAGTACGGCGTGTGGGGGATTCTGTTCATCCTGGCCAGCTCGCCCACGCGCAGCTCGTGCAGAATTTTGCCCGGCTGCTCGTCGCGCCAGTCGTTCACCTGTTTTCCCTGATAGCGGGCCAACAAGCGGAGCGTCGGGGCCGGCGTGTCGGACCAGAACGCCAGTGTCTGCAGTGAGGTAGTCAGACAATCCCGTCCGAAGAGCGTGACGTACCACGGCACGCCGGCAGCAAAAAATTCGTCTCCCCCAATGGACGTTTTCAACATGTGCAGATCCATCAGCGAACGGCGCATGACGCGGTTGAGCAACAAGCTGTCGCTGCGAAACTCGGTCTCGCGTTTCAGCCACTGTTCGGCCGATGCCTTGATGCCCTGAGAGACGGTGCGCAGATCACGGTATACGCTCGTCTGTGCGAACAGCCGGTTCGGTTGCTCCTCAGATTCGGCGACGGCCAGCGAGACGCGGATATGCTTGATCTCGTTCGGCTTGAGCGAGATCTGAAACTGGACGGTATCGCCCTTGATCTCACCGGGAAGCGGATAGAAGTGCACGGCCAGGCTGCGCCTGATCTTGTCTCCTCCCTCATAGGAAAAGACGAGACATTTGTCTTTCCAGAAAGGCTTGAACAGCTTGCCTTTGACTCCGCGCAGCAACCCACGGATTTCGAAGACGTCTTCGAAGCCCGAGCGGAAGCGCATGGTCAGCGGAAAATCGACCGCCTCGTAGCCGAAGTGCTGAATATCGAGCTGTTCGTGAAGCACGCATTGTTCGGCGTCGATCACCCGGTCCCACTTGAGACCGACCGTTTCCCGCTGAATGGTCCGGCCGTTGGGCGCCTTAAAATCCGGTGTGGTCAATTGAAAGACCGCCCGGCCGCCCTCCCAGGAGCGCGCCGCCAATGCCTCCGGATGCTCGCCGGCGATCAGCAACTCATACCCGTTCAAATACCGGCAATCGTGGTAGTACAGACCGAATCCATGGCCGCGCGACAGCGGAACTTCGCCTTGGGGCGGCGCGAGAAAAAATAGATTCCCCTGTTTGATGACGACGGCTTTGGCGATACTGTGGGCCACGGAGCGAACTCCCTTCGTCAGTATATTTCTTTCGCCGCCTCGTTTCGCTTACACCACTTCTCTGATCTTGTTCTCGACCACCGTTTTGATGATGTCCCAGCGATCTTTTTGCCCTTTCGCCAGAGCCTTCGCGAACTGCCAGGCCTGATCGGTCGTAATCTTTCCCGGCAGAGGGGGCTCGTTAGGATCGACCGTGGCTTCGACCAGGGCCGGCCCCGGATGATGGAAGGCCTCGCCCAACACGGCCCGAACCAGCGCGGGATCCTCGACGCTGAAGCCGGCTATTCCACAGGCCCGCGCCACGGAGACAAAGTCGATGGGCTGTAATTGCACGCCATATTGCGGATTGCCCTCGAAGGCCAACTGCTCCCACTTGATCATCCCGAGGACATTGTTCTTGATCACGATCACCTTGACGGGCAAGCGATACTTGGCGATCGTGGCCAGTTCACCCATCAGCATCGTAAGGCCGCCGTCACCTGTAAAGCACACCACCTGCCGCCCGGGAAACGCGACGGCGGCTCCAATGCTGTACGGCAACCCGTTGGCCATGGTCGCCAAGGTGCCCGACACGGAAAACTCCATGTCGCCGCGGATGTGAATGTGACGGGCGGCCCACGTGGTGACGGTTCCTGTGTCGCTGCAGATGATCGCATCGCCGTCCAGGTACTCGTTCAACGCCCGCGCAACCACTTGCGGCTTCAGCGGAAGATCGTCGCGGGTTCCGCGGATTTCCATCAAGTCATTCCATCTGCGCATCCGCTCTTGTGCCTTCGAGAGGAAGGCCCGGTCTGACTTCTGTTTGAGCAGCGGCATCAGCGCCCTGAGCACATCCCAGCAATGCCCGACCAGTCCGACGTCCGCCGGGTAGCGCAGTCCGATGCGGGAAGGATCGAGATCGATTTGGACAGCCTTGGCCCCCCCAGGCTTGGGATAGAACTCAAGATACGGAAAGCTGCTGCCGGCGATGAGCAACACATCGCACTCTTCCAACACTTCCTGCGAGGGCGCGGTGCCAAGCAGGCCGATGCCGCCTGTCGTGTAGGGATGATCGTCCGGCACGACGGCCTTGCCGAGCAAAGGTTTGACGATCGGCGCGGCGAGCGTTTCCGCCACAGCCACAATTTCTTTGCGGGCTGTGAGACAGCCCCGCCCAGCCAGAATCGCGACCTTGGACCCGGCATTCAAGATATCGGCAGCACGGCGTAATGCAACAGCGGGAGGAAGCGGCAGCGCCTCGCTGTACACGTCGCCGCTGTGCATGGCAATGTTGGCCTTAGAGCGATGGCCGTTGGCCGACCAGTCCTGGATGTCCTTGGGAATTGTAATGTGCGCCACGGTCCGCCTGGCGATCGCGGTTTTCACCGCCTCATCGAGCACGTTACACACATGCGCCGGTCCCATCACACGCTCGTTATAGGCGGCGACGTCCCCGAACACCTTCACGAGGTCAACGTCCTGCTGGTAGCGCGTGCCGATAAGATCGTGAAAC
>DASUXH010000204.1:0-3508 GCA_036378015.1 Nitrospira sp.
TGCTCCGCCCAAGCGGGAAGCTGGTGGTTCATCGTCACATTGGACGATGTGTTCTCGGCGGATGCGAGCGGAGCCCACAGCAGGGCCGCAGCTGCCAACACGCCGAGCGTGCAGGTGGGTCGATTGACCCCTTTGATAAGGGAATGGGAAAGCATGGACTGGCCTCCTTGCTTATAAATAAAATGAGTGGACGACTAACAGAGTGCGTAAAGTTGAGTGGCTTTTAAAGGACCTCCCATGGATAAGAATCGCTGGAACAAAGGCTGTGTAATTGACGACGTATCTACACACGGGTCCACCCTCTCAACCCGAAAGGGAATCGGAAAGATACGCAAGTTCACCATGAGTGTCAATCCCCATAGACACCTTGGTGTTTTTCAGCAACCCCCTCCCTGCGCCGTCGCTCTTCACTGAGCCATTCGCCCCAGGGCGCAGGGCTTCTTCTCCTCTCGTTCCCCCCCTATTTATGCGATAATCTTTTCCATGGTCCTCAAGCGTTGGCTGGTCGGCGATCCTATCAAGACCGCCCATGCCGCACACGAACGGCTCTCCAAACGGCTCGCCCTGGCCATCTTTTCATCGAATTCGATCTCATCCGTCGCGTATGCGACCGAAGAAATCCTTTTGGTCTTGATTCTCGCGGGCACCGCGGCGCTCGCATGGTCCATTCCCGTCAGCCTGGCCATTCTGTTTCTGGTCATCGTGCTGACCATTTCCTATAGGCAAATCATCTATGAGTATCCGGAGGGCGGCGGCGCCTACATCGTGGCCCGCTCCAATCTTGGTGAAATGCCTGCCCTGATCGCGGCAGCGGCGCTCATGATCGATTATGTGCTCACCGTGGCAGTCAGCGTTGCGGCAGGAGTCGCCGCAATCACTTCGGCTGTCCCCCAATGGTTCGGTCACCGCACAGGGTTGGGCCTCCTGTTCATCCTCTTCATCGTGGTGATGAATCTCCGCGGTGTGCGGGAATCGGGCAGGTTTTTCGCGCTGCCCACGCATGTGGCCATCGGGGCCTTGGCCCTCATGGTCATCGTGGGCACCTTTCAATCCTTGTCAGGCGCAGGCATCTCGCTGCCTCCGGTCAGTCCACCGGGACTCAATAAAGGAACCGAGGCCTTGACGCTCTTTCTTATCCTGCGGGCCTTCGCGGCGGGCTGTGCCGCCGTCACCGGCATGGAGGTCATTTCCAACGGCGTCAAAGCCTTTCGCCACCCCGAATCCCAAAATGCCGCCACTACGATGGTGTGGATGTCCATCATCCTCGGATCGCTGTTCATGGGCATCAGCTTGATGGCCTATCAGTACGGCATCATTCCCAAACTGGATGAGACGGTGGTCTCGCAATTGGCCCGTCTGACATTCGGCACCGGCTTTGTGTACTACACCATTCAAGTGGGGACGATGATGCTGTTGGTGCTGGCGGCGAATAGCGCGTTCGCCGGCTTCCCGCATCTGTCATCGATTCTGGCGCGAGACGGGTTCATGCCCCATCAAATGGCCACATTCGGCGATCGCCTCGTATTTTCGAACGGCATCATGATTCTTGGATTCTTCGCGTGTCTGTTGTTGGTGATTTTCCAGGGTGACACCCATGCGCTGATTCCGCTCTATGCGATCGGCGTCTTCGTCTCGTTCACCTTGTCCCAGGCAGGCATGGTGCGGCGCTGGTTGATCAAGAAGGGATTCCACTGGCGGAAAAAACTGATCGTGAACGGCATCGGCGCCGTGACGACCGGCATCGCCACAACCATCATCGCCCTGACCAAATTCATGCAAGGGGCCTGGATTGTCTTTCTGCTCGTCGCCGCTCTGATCATGATGTTCCGGGCCATCCGCTCCCACTACAAAGCCGTCGCCGACCAAGTCCAATTGTCGAGAGACGCGCGTCCACCGAGACCCCGTCGCAACCTTGTTCTCATTCCCATCGGCGCTGTCAACAAAGCGGTGGTGCGAGCCGTCGACTACGCGAGAAGCCGCGGAGGCGAGGTCCGTGCGGTGCTCATCGATGTCGATAAAGAAGAAACGGCCCTCGTAGAAATCAAATGGGCCCAGTGGGGTTGCGGTGTCCCGTTGATCGTGCTGCCTTCTCCCTACAGGTCGATCCTCGGCGCGCTCCTGGACTATGTCGAAGAAAATCTCGAAAAAGATCCGGAATGTTGGATTACTGTGGTTTTGCCGGAGATTCTCCCGGCCCGCTGGTGGCAAAATATTTTGCACAATCAACGGGCATTGCTCCTCAAAGGCGCGCTGCTGTTCAAAGATCGCGTCGTGTTGACCGACGTCCCCTTCCATCTGACGAGGTAATCATGAGCCAACAACCATTGGGCTTGAATGATCTTGGGAGTTGGACTTTTTGTACGGTCCTGTGCGGGAGCGTGCTTCTGGCCGTCGCGCCGGTACATGCCTTTAAGATCACGGAGCCGGCACCGGGTGCGCAGCTGGAAGCCGGACAGACAGTCACCGCTCACGTCGACCTCGGAAACGATATCGGCATCGTCAAGGTCCGGTATTATTGGTATCGTGAACAGGACGAAACTCTCGTTCAACAAGATGAATCCGACTCCGGACCGTCGAAGTCCGGTGCCAAAATCTCGGTGGACAAGTTCCTTCAAAAGGACAGCGTGGTGGGCGGCTCGGTGGTCTCGATCCCGGTGCTCGTCTCAACGGGGGATATGGACCCTGCCTTCGGTGGTCCCCTCAGGGTTCCCGCGGATGGGATCGGACCGATGCGATTGCTGGCCGTCGCGGACATCTCGCGTGGCCGGCTCGGCACGAGAACCGTGTTCGACGAGATCATGGTCAAGACTGAGCCTAAAAGCGAGCTTCTCGCCATTGATTTCGAAACGGACAAGCCTTTGCTGCTCGGTCGAGAAGGTCAATCGGCCACTTACGGCCAAGTGGACGTCCTCGGAAAAATTTTCGAACTTCCCGTTGTTGGCGATTTTGCCGACGGCGTATCGAGACCGCTCACGGCTCCATCGAGCGGGACCACCTATCACTCCTCCAACGACAAAGTCATCCAGGTCCTTCCTGACGGAATGCTCAAAATCGTCGGAAATGGGAAAACTGTGCTCACGGTCAAGAACCGGGGGAAAGAAGCGTCGTTAGATGTGCACGTGGCAGTTGGCGATGAACCCAACGAGCCGCCGGTGGCGGTGGCAGGGGCCGACCGAACGGTGAAGTCGGGAGCGAAGGTGGAGCTGAACGGCCTGGGAAGCCGCGACCCAGAAGGAGAGGCGCTGTTTTATACGTGGAGTCAGGTTCGCGGAGCGAAGGTACCTCTCTTAGATCTGAACATGCCGAAGGCCTCGTTTCTCGCACCATCCGTCTCAGAACCGAAGCTGTTCCGCTTTAGGCTGCGGGTAACGGATAAAAAGGGGGCGGACAGCATGCCGGCGTTTGTGGACGTGACGGTGGAGCCTTGAGTCCGGACGATCCATGACGCATCTGCTGCAACATCTGATCCTCTCGCCCGGCGCGATCGTTCTCCTTCGGTCTCCTCGAC
>DASUXH010000205.1:0-3455 GCA_036378015.1 Nitrospira sp.
CGGGACGTTCAAGGCGTTCATGCCTGTCTATGCGATCGTCTTCGTCGGTGAATCGCTGCTCCTCATTCTTTACTACTACAGTTGGAACCGTATGGCCGAGCCCGGCTTGAAGTGGATCCATGCCGCCGTCGGCATCCTCACCAACATTTTTGGAACCGCGCTTCTGCTGCTCGCCAATTCATGGGCGGCCTTCATGATGTCGCCGGCGGGCGTCGATGCGCAGGGACGTTTTCTGGGGAACGGATGGCACCTGCTCCATTCCGCGCTCTGGAATCCGCTAAACGTCCACCGGTTCCTTGCCGATATCATGTCGGGTGGGGCGGTGGTACTGGCCTATTCCTGCTATCGGTTTTTTACCAGCAAGACTGACGGCGAGCGCGCGTATTTCGATTGGGTCGGCTATGTATTTCTTTTCGTCACCGTCTGCGCGCTTCTCCCGATGCCGATCGCGGGGTATTGGCTGATGCGCTCGGTGTATGCCTTCCGCCAGAGCATGGGCGTGACCATGATGGGCGGGCTCTTGACGTGGCTCTTCGTCGTCCAAGCGTTGTTGATCGGCGTCCTGCTGCTCGGCATCAACTACTACATCTGGCAGAGCATGGGGCGGATCAAGGGAGGCGAGCGCTATCAACCCTACTACCAGCTCCTGCTCGGCGGTTTGACACTGGCGCTGTTCATTTGGTTGACGCCGCATACCGTCTTGATGTCGCCCGGCGAACTCAAAGCGATGGGCAGCGCGCAACATCCGGTCGTCGGCAATTACGGCGTGATGTCCGCCAAGAACGGGGCCGTCAACGTCATGATTCTCCTCACCGCCTTGAGTTATCTCTACTATCGGCGGGCCAATCGCACGATGACCGTGTCATGGGTCAACACCGGCAATGTTCTCATTGGGAGCCTGTTTACCGTCGGACTTTTCAATGTGATCTGGCTGTCGGTCTACGGCTTTTATCTGCCTGCTAAGTTGCGCGTCGGCCTTTCGACGCCGCAGGCCGTCACCACGTTGACTGTGATCGTCGTCGGTCTCTTGATCAATCGTGCCATGCTCAAGGGATCGCTGCTTCATGGGCCGGTCCAATGGGGCAAAATCTCGGTGCGGGGCATGGTGGTGCTGTTCGGTCTGGCGGGCGCTTTTACATGGGTGATGGGTCTCATGGGATACATCCGTTCGTCCGGTCGTTTGTCGTGGCACGTCAATGAAGTGATGGCGGACGTTTCCCCTTGGGCTTTCACGCCGGAGTTGGGATTTGCCGCCAAGATGGTGACGCTCAACATGGTTGTGTTTTGGAGCGCTGTGCTTGCGCTCTTCTGGATGTGCCAACGGGGACAGCAGCAGGAACTGACAGAAGAAATGTTCGAGACGCCTCCCCAAACGCTTGCGCCGGCTCCTTCGCAAGAGGCTTGAAGTGGTCAGAAAGGAATGTTGAAGATATGAGTAGAAGCAGGAACTGGAACGCTGCGATGGCGGCGGGAGTATTCGCCGTGTTGGCCTCGCCCTTCTGGTCGTCGGCGGCCCAGGGACAACAGCTCGTGCTGGAGGATTTTCAGGTGAAAGAAGCCGACGGGTTTCCAGCGAGCTGGGACCATGAAAGCCAGCGCAGTCATTCAAAGGGACGTGAAGCGTACAAAGTCCAATCCGAAAACGGAACCAATTTCCTGTCGGCGAAGGATGCCGGACAACGGATCAAAAAGAAGAAGATTGATTGGGATCCCAAGGCCTATCCGGTCCTGACATGGCGATGGCGGTTGAACAAGGTGTCGGAGGGCACGGAGCCGCTCGCTGCCGTGTATGCGTCACTGGATACCGACCTCATGTTCATCCCGGTATTCACCAAGTATATTTGGAGTGCGACCAAAGCCGAAGGCACCGTGATCGAAGGCGGGATGTTCAGCGGTTCCGAGATTGTCGTTCAAAGCGGGACGACCCAGGTCGGTCAATGGGTGGAAGAAAAAGTGAACGCCTATGAGGACTTCAAGCGGATCCACCAGCATGAGCCGGCAGCGAAAGCCTGGGGCATCTCCATCATTGCCGGTTCCGGTGTGGAAATCGATTTCGGACCGTTGGTGGCGACGTCGGGGAAATAAGTATTCGTGAATACGGATGTCATGACAGCCGTAACCATTCCCCTGCACAAGTGGCTCGATATCGTGTTCGGGCTGGCCGTGATGGGCACCGTCGGCAGTTTGATCGGCCTCATCATGGGTGGCGGTCTCATGCCGGTGGCGATCTTTCTCGGTCTGGCGATGGGAGGTGTCATCGGCTATCTAGGAGGGAGGCGCTTCCTCATCAGCATTTTGATCGGCACCTTTCTTGGGGGTGCCTTGGCGTGGCTCGTGGCAGGCGCGGAGCGGATTTCAGTCGGCGCAGGAGCCGGAGCGGCGATGGGCGGATTTCTCGGCGTACAGATTTCCATGTTATTGGACGTGAGGGCCGCGAGAAGGGCGCAGTCGGAGACGGCTGATCCCTCCTCATGAGCCGTCAGCGAGGAGCGTGAACGGTTATGGAGCATAAAGGTGTCTTGATCGGATCCATCATCTTCGTGTTCGGATCTTTCTTTCTCATGATCGGCATGATGCTCTATGAGTCGAATAAAGCCTACAAGATGAAAGAGCTCGCTCAATCGGTGAAGACCGAGAGCCGGCCTACGGCGACCAATGTTCCCGCGCAAGACTACTCGATGTACAAGACAAGAATGGGCGATGAAGGTCGCGAAATGGTTCAGATTCCTGAGGGCCCCTTCATCATGGGCACTCAGGACGGCGACCCCGATGAAGCCCCAGAGCACCAAGTGTTTCTCAAAGGATTTTTCCTCGATCGGAAGGAAGTGACACAGGAAGAATACATGCGGTTCGCCAAAATGACGAAACGCCAGACGCCGAGGATCGAGGTATTCGAGGACGACCAATCCAAGCTGCTCAAGCCGGATTTCGCCGCCATGAGCGTTTCCTGGGACGACGCGTTGGCATATTGCCGCTGGGCCGGAAAACGTCTTCCGACGGAAGCGGAATGGGAAAAGGCCGGACGCGGAGAAGGCAAGCGAAGGTACCCCTGGGGCGACAAATTCGTGACGAACGGCGCGAACGTCGACGGCAGTGAGGACGGATACAAGTATCTGGCTCCGCCAGGCTCGTTCGATGCCGGCAGGAGTCCATACGGATTGTACGACATGACCGGCAACGTCGCCGAGTGGGTCAACGACACGTACGACGAAAGTTATTACAAGAAGTCTCCCTACCGTGATCCCAAAGGTCCGGACAGTGCAAGCGATCTGCGCGTCGTGCGCGGAGGGTCCTGGCGTGAAACCGAACACAATGCGCGGCTGTCCAAACGATTTGCCGCGAAACACTGGCGGACGGACATCACGATCGGCATCCGCTGTGCGAGCGATCTTGAGCCGGGAGGTCACGCTCCCACTTCTTAACGGGACGCCATGCTTGAAACCAAATTCAAGGTC
>DASUXH010000206.1:0-4904 GCA_036378015.1 Nitrospira sp.
GGGTCTGATCAATCATCCAAATGAAGATCCAGATCACAAGGCCGGTATAATTGAGCGCCATCCATCTCGTCGTGTGAATCTTCAAGCCACTGGCACTATCCGGCGAACCGTGGATAAGAAAGGCGCCCAAAATGAAGACGAAAGATCCCATAAGCACCGCAATGAGATTCTTGCTCAATACGAACATGACACCTCCTCCGGCAGGTTCACAGCGATACATATTCTTCAACGATTGAAAACTCGCGGTAGGCTAAAGATGACACCGATATTTGTCAAAGGACGGCGGCCATGAGCGTGCTTCAACTCGCTCTTGCGGTCCTTGTATTGGGTGTCAGCATCGCGCTGGTCCTCTCAAATCCGACGATGGACGATTATCTATTATTCGTCGAAGGTGAATTGGGCAAAGCGATGGATCGCAGCGAAAGTCGTTCGTCGCGCGAGCAGGCCATGCTTAAATCGATCTTCCGCTCCCACAGCCACGAACTCATGCAAACGGCTGTTCGTCCGCATACGGTGCGACGAAATTGGGGCGTCGTGAGTATTTATGCCACCTCCTTGTTCGACACACAGGTCGTGGTTCTCGGAGTCGCCGGCTCCTTCATCCCACTTAAGGGTATTGACGAGGCCGTCGTCCGGTTGGGACGTCTGGCTTTCTAGAATAATCCCCCCGCGAGTACTCCACAGCTGTGGATAACCTGTCTCTTTTTTCATGCAATGGGCCTTGAGCAAGGCTTAGCTCCTATCCACAGGCTTTCCTCTATTTCCACAGCAGAGCCACAATATTTAGTATTGACAATTCCTGGCAATAGCTATATGTAGTCTTCCCCGTGACGGCCGCCAGACATTCACAGACCACTTTCGGCCACGGTCGAGGTCAAAATCCAGCGCTCGTAGGTCCCTTGACCTACCACTTCCGTAGGGTCCAAACAGGCTGCAATTAGCTCGAAATCCCAGGGAGGAGGCATCGTGAGAATAGAACGGCGATTTACACGTTCCGGACAAAGTCCCTATGAAGGGTTGAAGTTCGTGAAACGCTCATCGGAGATACGCAATCCTGATGGATCGACCGTTTTCAAGTTGGACGATATCGACATCCCTGAATCATGGTCCCAGCTCGCCATCGATATCCTCGCTCAAAAATATTTTCGCAAGGCCGGAGTTCCACAGAGCGATGAAGGGGGTAATCCTCTTACCAACTCGGACGGGAAACCGCTGCTCGGAGGAGAGCGCGACGCCAGGCAGGTCTTCGCGCGCCTGGCAGGGTGCTGGACGCATTGGGGCAAGGCCTACGGCTACTTCAAGACCATCGAAGACAGCGCGGCGTTTCATGATGAACTGTGCTACATGCTCGCGCACCAGATGGCCGCGCCGAACTCGCCGCAGTGGTTCAATACGGGTCTGCATTACGCCTACGGCTTGTCCGGTCCGGCTCAGGGCCATTTCTATGTCGATCCGAAAACACGCGAAGTCGTCAAAGCGACAAACGCATTCGAGCATCCGCAACCCCATGCGTGCTTCATTCAATCCATCGAAGACGACCTCGTGAACGAGAACGGGATCATGGATCTATGGGTGCGGGAAGCCCGGCTGTTCAAGTATGGGTCCGGCACGGGAACCAACTTTTCAAAGCTGCGCGGCGACGGCGAAGCGTTGTCCGGTGGCGGGCGTTCATCGGGACTCATGTCTTTTCTGCGTATCGGAGATCGCGCGGCCGGGGCCATCAAGTCGGGCGGCACCACCAGGCGCGCCGCCAAGATGGTGTGTCTGGATCTGGATCATCCCGATATCGAGGATTTCATCGATTGGAAGGTCATCGAAGAGCAAAAAGTTGCGGCAATGGTGACGGGCTCCAAGATTTGCGCCCAGCGTCTCAACGCTGTCCTGAAAGCCTGCCATATCGTCGACGCCGATGGCACGCCCCATATATCAATCGATTCCAAGCAGAATTCGATTCTACGCGATGCGTTGACGGCGGCCCGGCGCGACAACGTCCCCGAAGCCTACATTCAGCGGATGTTCTCGTATGCGCAGCAGGGTTTCACGCACTTCGTGTTTCACGAATACGATACCAATTGGGACGGCAAGGCGTATCAAACGGTCTCTGGACAAAATTCCAATAACAGCGTGCGCATCCCCAACGAATTCTTTGCCGCTTTGGAAGCCGACGGCGATTGGCAACTCAGACGGCGGATCGACGGCAAGGTGTCCAAAACAGTCAAGGCGCGCGATCTCTGGGACCGCATCGCCTGGGCCGCCTGGATTTGCGCCGACCCAGGGACCCAGTACGACACCACGATCAACGAGTGGCATACCTGCCCGGAGGATGGTCGCATCAACGCTTCGAACCCTTGTTCGGAGTACATGTTCCTCGACGACACCGCCTGCAATCTGGCGTCGCTGAATTTGGCGCAGTTCTTCACAGCGGAAGGCCAATTCGAACTCGAACACTTCCGTCACGCCGTGCGCATCTGGACCGTCGTGCTCGAGATCAGTGTGCTCATGGCCTCGTTCCCGAGCCGCTCGATTGCGGAGAAAAGTTATCAATTCCGCACTCTCGGCCTGGGCTATGCCAATCTCGGCACCGTTCTGATGCGGCAAGGTATTCCCTACGATTCGGAGAAGGCTCTCGCCATCTGCGGAGCGTTGACCGCCATTATGACGGGTGAGGCCTACAGCGCTTCGGCGGAAATGGCCGCTGAGCTTTGGCCGTTCCCGGGGTACGCCAAGAACCGAGACGCCATGTTACGTGTCATCCGCAATCACCGGCGGGCCGCCTATAATGCGCCGAAGGAAGAATTCGAAGGGCTCACGATCACTCCCGCCGGCATCCAGGCAGAACATTGTCCGCCCGATCTGTTGATTGCCGCACGACGTGCATGGGACCGGGCGCTGGAGCTCGGGACCGCTTACGGATACCGCAACGCTCAGGTCACCGTGATCGCGCCGACGGGGACGATCGGTCTCGTCATGGATTGCGATACGACCGGCATCGAACCGGACTTCGCCTTGGTCAAATTCAAGAAATTGGCCGGCGGAGGATACTTCAAAATCATCAATCAAAGCCTGCCGCCTGCGTTGGGGACGTTGGGATATGCCCCTTCACAGGTGCAGGATATCGTCAACTATTGCGTCGGCCGCCAGACCTTGCAGAGCGCGCCTTTCATCAATCACGAGACCTTGAAGCAGAAGGGATTCGACGATGCGGCGCTTGCGCGGATGGAAAGCGGGTTGTCGCAGGCATTCGAGATCCAATTTGCATTCAATAAGTACGTGCTTGGAGAAGAATTCTGCCGCGCGAAACTGGGGCTGACGGACGTGCAGCTGACCGAAGCCAATTTCAACATGCTGAAGGCGCTCGGCTTCACGCAAGAGGAGATCGCCGCCGCCAACGATTACTGCTGCGGCACGATGACCGTCGAAGGCGCCCCGCATTTGAAGATGGAGCATCTGCCGGTGTTCGACTGCGCCAATCGGTGCGGCCGCATCGGTCAGCGGTATATCGCCGTAGACGCTCATATTCGGATGATGGCGGCCGCCCAGCCGTTCATCAGCGGTGCGATCAGTAAAACGATCAACATGCCGGCCGACGCCACGCTGGACGAGGTCAAATCCGCCTATCTCTTCGCCTGGAAGAGCATGGTGAAAGCCGTCGCGCTCTATCGCGACGGATCAAAACTGAGCCAGCCGCTGTCGGCGTCATCGGACAGTGGAAAATCCGTTGAGACATCCGCCGAAGTTTTGAGCATCGCCGAAAAGATCACCGAACGGGTGCTGGTGCGCTACCTCGCCAAGCGGCGGCCGTTGCCAGCAAGACGGAATGGGTATACGCAAAAGGCGGTGATCGGAGGGCACAAGCTCTATCTCAGAACCGGTGAGTACGAAGACGGAACCGTCGGCGAAATTTTCTTGGACATGCACAAGGAAGGAGCCGCCTTCCGGAGTTTGATGAACTGCTTTGCGATCGCCATCTCGCTGGGCCTCCAGCACGGCGTTCCGCTCGAAGAGTTCGTCGAGGCATTTGTCTTTACACGCTTCGAGCCTAATGGCCCAGTCAAGTTGAATGACCGCATCAAGATGTCCACGTCAATCATCGACTACATCTTCCGCGAACTGGCCGTCACCTACCTGGATCGGTATGACCTTGCGCAGGTCAAAGAAGAGGATTTGCGCATGGACTCGGTCAAAAAGGACGACCAGGATCCTGAATGTTCCGAGGAAGAGGCCGACCCAAAGATGCTGGCCTCCTCATCAATCAGCACGGAGGTGTTTCCATCACGTCGAGGGATTCAGCCGCGGCACGGCGGCAACGGCCACGGGAACGGAACCGGCAGCGTCACGCACAAGGTCGAACTGAAGCGGGAAACGTTGACGTATACGGCCGAGGCAGTGAAATACGCGCGCCTTCAAGGCTATGAAGGGGATCCTTGTCAGAGCTGCAACGAGTTCAAGCTCGTCAGAAACGGTACCTGCCTGAAATGCATGGGCTGCGGCGCCACGAGCGGATGCTCATAGAGAGGTGCGGCCATGAGCCTGACTCTTCGTGAACAGGGTATCGAAACGACCCACGACCACGTCGTGAGCCTGGTGGCCCAACGTTGGGCCAAGGCGTTTGTCTGCAAGGTGACGATCAAAACCGGTTTCGAACAGAACCCTTGGGCGGAGCCCCACCAGCTTTCCGACATCGTGGGATGGTATGTGAGCTCCGGCGGCAACACGATGGAATGGATGGCGGAAGTAGAAACCGAGGACTCCCTTGGGGACGCCCAGGTGGCCGATAAATGGAAAAGGACGATCACCCGCGGCATTCCCTTTTATCTTCTCGTGCCCCGCGGGTTGAGAGATATGGCGCTCAAGCTGGCCGAGGAGCAGGCGATTGCCGTCAGCTGCGTCTACGAATTCACCTT
>DASUXH010000207.1:0-4870 GCA_036378015.1 Nitrospira sp.
GATGAGCTGATTGGAAAGCCGGTAGAGATGCTGCTGCCCCATGGGGTACGGGACAAACACAAGATGCATCGCGCTGACTTTTTCGTCCGGCCTGAGCCTCGTCGCATGGGAGAAGGTCGTGAGTTATTCGGCTTGCGAAAGGACGGCGCTGAGTTTCCAGTAGAAGTCGGCCTCAATCCCATTCGTACCGAGTCAGGTTTGCGTGTCTTGGCCTCCGTCGTGGACATCACCGAGCGGAAAAGGGCCGAAGAGCAGTTCCGTGTCGCTGTGGAAAGCGCTCCTCACGGCATGCTCATGGTCGATGAGAGCGGGACGATTATTCTCCTGAACGCGCAAATCGAACGGCAGTTTGGATATCCGAGAGAAGAGCTGCTCGGACGATCGGTGCATATCCTCGTTCCTGAGTCATCACGAGGGATCCATCATTCTCAATGCGCCAACTTCTATCAGAAGCCTGAGCCAAGGCCGATGGGAGCCGGGCGTGAGCTGTCCGGTGTGCGGAAAGATGGTCAGCTGATTTCCCTGGAAATAGGCCTGAATCCTATTCGAACTGCGGCGGGAATCCGCGTCCTTGTTTCCGTGGTGGATATATCGGACCGCAAGCGGATTGAAGAGCAGCTGCGGCGTACGGAAGTGCTGGCCGAGCTGGGGACACTCGCCTCCGGCATGGCGCATGAAATCGGAACTCCCATGAACGTCATTCTGGGACGAGCGGAGTTCGCCATGCGGCGAATCGACGATGAGCGGGCAAAACAGAGCCTGGCCACGATCGTTACGCAGGTCGAGCGCATCACCAAGATCATGAATCAATTCCTGGCGTTTGCCCGGCGGCGTCCCGCCGAGCGGCGTCCTGTCGGCGTCAGGGACATCGTCGAAGACAGTCTCGAAATGCTGCGCGAACGGCTCGCGCGCCATCACATCCAAGTCGTGGCGGAGATTCCGGACGATGTCCCGTTGGTTCATGCCGATACCGATCAGATGAGCCAGGTGCTCCTGAACCTCTTCATTAATGCGCTACATGCCATGCCGGAGGGCGGCACCTTGAGGGTCACGGTCAAGCCCCGGGCCGACGTCGTTGCGCTGCTGATCGCCGATACAGGCCATGGCATCCCGAGGGAAAATCTGGGCAAGATCTTCACGCCGTTTTTCACCACCAAGGAAGTCGGCAAAGGGACCGGTCTCGGCTTGACCGTGGTACACGGGATCATCGAGGAGCATGGCGGCACTATCGAGGTGAACAGCGAGCCGGGCCAAGGCACAACGTTCACAATTCTTTTGCCGATCGAACGCACCGCCTCCTAAGCGACTGTGGCATCCTGCACCAGTGTCCCTCCCTTCCTGAGGACTTTCTCTCCAGCTGATCCGTCTTGACCACATCTCTATGCCCTTATTGCTCGACTCTCCATGAACGCCTCCTGGGTATGGCCATTGCTCATGTCATGGATCGGTTAATCCTATAAGCACAGGCAGATCTATATGCGCACTACGGAAGCAGACGTCGTTCTGTTGTTGGTCGAAGATGATGCCGACATGCGAAGCCTTCTCTGCGACGAACTCTCGGAGATGGGCCATCGCATTGTCGAAGCAGCCGACGCTGACCAGGCGCTTAAATATGTGCTGGATGGTAAACCAAGTCTCATTATGACGGATCTGCGCATGCCGGCGGGTGGAATGGGGTATATCTCACGTCTGCGCAAATCTGCGCCGGACGTGCCGATCATTCTGATGACCGCGTTCGGCGACGCCAAGACAAAGGCAGAGGCTCTTGGACTTGGCGTGGCGGCCTATTTTGACAAGCCGGTCCGCATTTCAGAACTCAAACAGAAGGTCGAAGAGTTGCTGAGTGCTGTCTAAGGGGTCACGCATTTCCTTGGTCAAAGTCCCACGACACCTGCCTTCAACGATCCTCCCATGTCTCATGACGGCGAAGACCTGCCAAGGGCTAACCGCAGTTTCTAGGCTCTTCCATTGCCATAAAAGTAGGACTTGGCCATTTCAGCGGCCAGCACATAGCCGGCCAAGATCACTCCCAGGACCATGACGAACGAGAGCGGCAACGGCGTGAGTCCGAACGGCGAAGCGATGGGCAAGAACGGGAGCGAGATCGTCAGGATGATGACCGCACCAGTCGAGGCAACAAGAAAGGAACTCGGAGGACTTCTAACGAATGATCGCCGTGTTCTGATCACCAGGACGATCATGGACGCCGAGACGACGGATTCGACGAACCACCCGGTTCGAAATTGTTCAGGAGTGGCCTCGAACAGCCACACAAGTGCCCCGAACGTCAGGTAATCGAAGACGGAACTGATGAGGCCGAATGTCAGCATGAATTTTCTGATGAAACCAATATCCCAACGCCGCGGCCGATCGATCAGCTCGGCGTCGACCCGGTCGGTCGCGATCGTCATCTCCGGAATGTCGGTCAGAAGATTTGTCAGCAAAATCTGCTTGGGCAACAGCGGTAGGAAGGGGAGAAACAACGAGGCGCCGGCCATGCTGAACATATTCCCGAAGTTCGCGCTCGTCGCCATGAAGACGTATTTCAAAGTATTGGCAAATGTCGTGCGTCCCTCCCGGACACCGTCGACCAGCACCGTCAGGTCCTTTTCAAGCAGCACAATATCCGCCGCCTCTTTTGCGACGTCGACGGCACCGTCCACCGAGATGCCCACATCCGCACTATGGAGGGCCGGCGCGTCGTTGATTCCATCACCAATGTACCCCACGACGTTCCCGGCCTGTTTAAGCGCTTGGATGATGCGATTTTTTTGGTTCGGTTCGACTTCCGCAAACACATGGACGTCGTTGACCCGATGGAGCAATGCATCGTCGGTCATGTGGCGAAGCGCTTCTCCGGTGAGCAAGCCTCCATCGTCCAATCCGACTTGCCGAGCCACGTGAGAGACTACGAGACGGTGGTCGCCGCTGATGATCTTGAGCAAGACGCCATTGCGCCGGAGCGCCGCGACCGTATCTGTAATCCCGGCCTTGAGCGGAGCGGCAAAGACCACGATGCCGAGAAACACCATCTCGGCTTCATGGCATTTGTCGATACGCTCAAGAGCGTTCATATCTCGGTACGCGACGCCAATCGTGCGGAATCCCTGCCGATTCAGGTCGCTTATCTGCTGTCGGATGGCGGTCTTTCCTGCCTCCAACGGGATGACCCGTCCTTCTGCCGATTCCATGCTGGAACAGACGCCAAGCACGGAATCGACCGCCCCTTTGGTGATCAAGAGATGGGTTTGCGGTGCGGCGACGAGGACAGACAGCCGTTTTCTCATGAAATCGTACGGCTGCTCGTCCAGCTTTCGATACTGAGTAGCGTCCCAATGCTGGTGCTTCCGCAGCGCTTCGTCCATCGGATTGCTGTAGCCGGTCTCAAAGCTCGCGTTGATGAACGCGTGCAGCAAGACGCGGTCGCTGGAAGCACCGGCCACGTTCAAGGCCGCGTGGACCACCATTGTCCCTTCGGTCAGCGTGCCCGTCTTGTCGGAGCAGAACACATTCATGCTCCCGAAATCTTCGATACTGCTCAACCGCTTCACGATCACCTTCCGGCCGGCCATGCGCTTTGCCCCGTACGCAAGATTCACGCTGATGATGGCCGGCAACAGCTGCGGCGTGAGGCCCACCGCCAATGCCATGGAAAATAGCAGCGAATCGAGCACCGGACGCTTGAGCCAGACGTTGATGGCGAAGATCACGAAGACCAAGACCAATGTCACTTCGAGCAACAAGTAGCCGAACCGCCTGACGCCGTGCTCGAACTCCGTTTCGGGTTCACGAGACGCGAGTTGACGCGCAATGCGGCCGAATTCGGTGTCGGTACCGACCCGGGCGACCAGGGCCCTGGCCCAGCCGCTCACGACGTGCGTCCCCATAAAGAGGCTGTTCTTGCGGCTGATAAGCGGCGCATCCGCGCCCACGACTCCGCCGCATTTTTCCGCCGGATAACTTTCGCCGGTCAACGTCGCTTCGTCGACGAACAGGGCTCTCGAATCAATGATGACCGCATCCCCTGGAACCGTCGAGCCCGCGGACAGATCGATGACGTCCCCCGGGACGATATCTTCCACGGGAAGCTCAATGACGCGAGCGTCGCGCCAGACGTCGGCCTTGATGCGGACAAGGGCGAACAGCGCCGCCATGACTTTCGCGGCGCTGTGCTCCTGCCAGAAGCCCAGGAGTCCGCTCACGGCGATGATCGTAAAAATGATCAGCGCATCCGTTGGGTCTGCCAGAAATAACGAAAGGAAGGCGGCACATATCAGAATGATGACGATAGGATTCCGGAATTGACGCACCAATAGGTGGAAAGGACTCCGATCGCGGCGAAGCCCCATTTGACGAGCGTGGAAGACCGCTTGTCGCGCACGCGCCGATTCCTCAGCAAGACCTTCCGGTTTGGTGTCCAGGAGACCGTACAGTTCACCGATCGGAATGGACCAAAAAGGCCCCACGATAGGGATGTGCTCGAGGCTCACAGGACGACGCGCTCTCCCCATTTCGGCATCACAGCGTCAATGCCATGGCATCGTTGCAGGGCGGACATGAGGGCTGTCATTTTTTCAGGTTCGCCGTGCACCAGGAATGTTCGCGGCCTTGGCGCACGAAACGCCCCCACCCATTCCAGCAAGCCGCCCTGGTCCGCGTGCGCAGAAAGGCCGTTAATGGTGTGTACCTTCGCGCGCACGTCGATTACTTTCCCGTGGATCGTCAGGCGCCCTACGCCGTCCACCAACCTGCGCCCTATCGTCCCTTCCGCCTGATAGCCGGTGACAATCACGCTGCACTCCGGATCCGGTAGGCACCGCGCCAGATGGTCCTGCACGCGACCGCCTTCACACATTCCGCTACCGGCCAG
>DASUXH010000208.1:0-6743 GCA_036378015.1 Nitrospira sp.
GCCAGTCCTTTGGACGACGTAATGCCGAGACCGCAGGTATCCGTCCCCGGACACGCGATAATGTCCTCAACCAGTTCAGCTCCGGGATCTGACAGCCCTTGCGCTGCCAAATCTTCATAGAGCTCCCCCAGGCGGCCCTCCGGAACCCATCGGATGACTATGTTCTGATTGATAGTCGTTCGGAGATTCCCGTTCGAGTACCGTTCCGCCAGATCGGCGAGGTGTAGCATTTGACCGGAGGTGAGATCGCCCATGAAGAGCTTTACAGCCGCGGTCGCATACCCGGCTTGCTTTTGAGGGACGACGTTGGTTCGCTTCCACATGGCAAACGGCGTTTCCCGTCCATCCCCATTCAAACCGCTACCTCTGCCGTTGGCGGCGCTTGGCTTCGTGCCGTTGGATGTCGGCATGATCAATGTCACCGGCTGATCCTGGTGCTCCAACACCTTGATCGGCTGCGAGTTCGGCTTCGCATATCCCATGGACACATAAGCCTCTTCCCACCGGCGCTTGAATTCCGCAAAGCCCAATTTTTCGATGACGAACTTCATGCGGGCCTTGTTCCGGTTTTTCCTGTTCCCCAGCTGGTCGAAGACTTTGATGACCGCTTCGATACTCGGGATCAGTTCATCGATCGGTGTAAACTCCCGCAAGACTTGCGCGATGCGGGGAGCCGAACCGAGGCCGCCTCCCGCGACCATGCGAAACCCAAGAGTGCCGTCTTCTGCTTTCGCCGCCAGCAATCCGATATCGTGAATCGGTGTGAGTGCGCAGTCATGTCGGCAGCCGGAAAATGCGATTTTGAATTTCCGCGGCAGGCTCTGATTAAGCGGATTCCGCAGGAGATGATAGGCCACCGTCTTGGCATAAGGCGTAATGTCGAACACTTCTCCCTGACAGACGCCCGCCAAATGACAGCCCGTGACGTTCCGAACCGTATTGGCGCAGGCTTCCCGAGTCGTCAATCCGACCTCAGCCAGTCCGCGCATGATGGCAGGAACGTTTTTCAATTCGGCAAAGTGCAGCTGGATATCCTGCCTCGTCGTGACATGCCCGACACCCGTCGTAAATTGCTCGGCGAGTTCAGCAATGCGCCGCAACTGATTAGCGGTGATTCCGCCAAAGGGAATCTTGATGCGCACCATCTGGACCCCGGCTTGGCGCTGGCCGTAGATGCCGTATTGGAGGCGAAATGGTTTGAAGAGATCACCCACAATCTCTCCGGACAGCATGCGCTTGGCCTCTTGCTCGAACGTCTCGATCTCTTCGAGAATCGCCGAAGCAATCGGCTGTGTTTGGACAGGAATGCGGCTGGTCGTAACCTGGCTCATAGCTGACCTCAAATGTGATACATCGGGCTTCGTTGCTGTTCGATTTGTCGCTGCTCGCCGGCCAGTTCTTCGATGGTGATTGCCGCGAGGACATGACGCTCCGCTTCATGGACGCGGTCCCAAACTTTTGCCAATAGGGTGCTGCCCTGGGCTCGCCCGTTCGAATCGGTCATGTGAAAAATCGGGCCCTCAAGCGCTTCAAGCACTTCCGCCACAGAGACATCCGAGGGTTTCCTCGATAGGACATAGCCGCCTTGGGCACCTCGTTGGCTGGACACCAACCCCGCTTTTTTCATGGTATGGAGCACTTGCTCGAGGAATCGGGCCGGTATGCCTTGCCGTCTGGCAATGGACTTGGCCTGGATAGGTCCGGCTCCTCCCTGCATGGCGAGATCCACCGCCGCCATAATTCCATAACTGGATCGAAGAGATACCCTCATACCGCACTATTCCGGTCGGAATTGGGGAAAGGTTCTTTATACCTGTCGCTATTCAGCCCTGTCAAGACCCGGTCCGTCGCGTCGCATTTCGCGCCCCGGATGAACGGCCTTTGAAAACGTCGTGAGAGAGGAACATGGTGACCACCAATTGCGTCGTCGACCGTTGGAAGAGACGTTTGACGACGGAACATGCATCCGGCTCATGTGAAGAGAGCCGATACATTGAATAAAGCGGCATCATCGAATTCGTGAAGCTGCCCAACGAGGCGAACATCCGAAACGATATGGACTCGGCGCGTGAAAAATATTTCTCGTAGGCAATTTCTTCCAAATTTCTTCGTTGACATCAAATTGGCTCTGGGCAATAATCCGGCCCTCTTCTTGGGTGATGCCTCCATGACGCTCTCTTCTTCGGTCTTCAGTATTCTCTTGCTCAGCAATGATCCAGAGATACAAAGTCAGTTCAGACAAGCGTTCAAGGACGCAAGCATGACGACGGCCAAGGACGCGACGGCACTGCCGCGAGAAACGGCCAAGCGTTCGTTCGACGCGGTGATCGTCGAGTCGAAGCCGGGCATGCAGAATGGGTCGATCGGCTTGCCGCAGCACGTCGATCCTTCCAAAACGCTCGTCATTACCGGATCCAAGCCGGTTTTGAGACGCGCTTCAAAATTCATGCAATCCGTTGCACGGGCAAAGACTACCGCTTCCGGCAGCGCAGGGGCACCGCTGAGTCTCGAAGATTACGTGGAATGGAAGATGGGAGATTTCGTCAAAGGCATGCGGAATGGATCGGGACGCAATCTTCATCCGATGCTAATTTCCGCCATCGAGCGACCTCTCATTACGAAGGCGCTCCAAGAAACCAAGGGCAATCAGATCCAGGCGGCCGAATTGCTGGGTTTGAACCGTAATACGCTTAGAAAGAAAATTCACGACCTGCACATTCCGGTGAAACGCGGGGGACGGGTCCGGGAGGTCTAAGACAATTCAATCGCGCAAGCTTCCACGGTTGCATGGCAGCAAGAGGGCAGGCGGTTTCTAAACCTATAGCGAGGAGGGAACGATGACCAAAGAAGAATTGATTGCGAAGATGGCCGCATCCGCCGGCATCACGAAGGTGGCAGCGGGGAATGCCCTGCATGCCTTTACGGGAGCGGTCACCTCTTCCCTAAAGAAGGGACAGCGCGTATCTCTCGTGAATTTCGGCACCTTCACCATCTCAAAGCGCAAGGCACGGATGGGACGTAACCCGCGGACGGGCGAGAGCCTTAAGATTCCGGCCGCCAAGGTACCGAAATTCTCGGCAGGAAAAATTCTCAAGTCCGCGGTCCGCTAAGCGGACGGCATCGAGCAAACCGGTTGCGCGGTTTCGAAAAAAGAGAAGGCAGCGTGCTCACTTACGAGTGCGCTCCCTTCTCTTTGCATTTCTTGACACCTCGGTCGGGGCTATATTAGCATGCGCGCTCGGACGATAGGCGCGTAGCTCAGGGGGAGAGCGCTACCTTGACACGGTAGAGGTCGACGGTTCAAGACCGTCCGCGCCTACCATCTCGCCGAGGGCATCCGGCCGTGGACGGCGGTCGGGGTGCCTTTTCCATTTTTGCATTCTGTTGAGATGCAGGACTTTTCTTGCCTTCTGGAGTCTCCGGTCTGATCCGAGCTTCCTCCAAGGCGCTGTTTCGGTGCGGGGACGGTAGAGAGACCTTTGTGCCAAAAGTCACCCTTAAGAACGGGAAAACCTTCGACGTTCCTTCAGGCCATACGGTCGCTCAGGCGCTCGCCGCCGGAGGTCTGACAATCGGGCCGGATATCTTGGCCGCCTCGGTCAACGGAGCATCTACCGATCTTTCTGCCCCATTGACCCATGATGCGACGGTGGAACCGCTTCGATTCGACAGCGCCGAAGGCCGAGAAGTGTACCGGCACAGCAGCACACACATCATGGCTCAGGCTGTGAAAGAACTGTTTCCCACCGCCCAGTTGACCATTGGCCCCGCGCTTGAAGACAGCTTCTACTATGACTTCGCCTATGACCGGCCGTTCACACCGGAAGATCTCGAACGCATCGAACAGCGCGCACGTGAGATTGCCGGCCGAAAGCTGACGGTCCATCGTCATGAGATGACCAAGGAGGAGGCGATGGAGTTCTTCAAGGCACGTGGCGAGCACTATAAGGTGGAACTCATCAAGAGTTTTCCCGATGGCGAACCCATCTCCCTGTATACGCAGGGAGAGTTTGTAGATCTTTGCCGGGGGCCGCATCTGCCTTCAACTGGTCATGTGGGCGCCTTCAAGCTATTGACCACGGCAGGCGCGTATTGGCGCGGCGATGAACGAAACCCGATGCTGCAGAGGATTTACGGCACATCGTTTCCGACCGAGACGGAGCTCAACGCGCACCTGGCCCGGCTAGAGGAGATCAAGCGTCGCGATCATCGTAAGGTCGGGAAGGAATTGGACCTGATCTCCGTCCAGGAGGAGATCGGACCCGGGTTGGTGCTCTGGCACCCAAAGGGGGCCGCCATCAGGCTGCTGATCGAAAACTTCTGGCGGGAGCAGCATCTCAAAGACGGGTACGAGCTCGTCTATTCCCCGCACGTCGCCCGGTTGGATCTCTGGAAGACCAGCGGTCACGTCGACTATTACCGAGAGAACATGTTCGCGCCGATGAAGGTGGAGGGCAGTGAGTACCAGCTCAAGCCGATGAACTGTCCGTACCACATCATGATTTATAAGTCTCATCTGCGAAGCTACCGAGATCTGCCCATCCGCTACGGCGAGTTGGGCACAGTCTATCGCTATGAACGGACCGGCGTGCTCCATGGGTTATTGCGCGTGCGTGGGTTCACCCAGGATGACGCACATTTGTTCTGCCGGCCGGATCAAATCGAATCGGAAGTCAGCCGCGTTCTTGACTTCACATTTTTCATCTTACGCACATTCGGGTTCACCGAATTTGAGGTGTTTCTCTCGACGAGACCCAAGGAGTCAGTGGGCGCCGAAGAGCATTGGACGCTCGCAACAAGCGCGTTGGAGGCGGCATTGAAAAGCCGCAACATTGTCTTCCACCTTGATCCGGGCGGCGGTGCATTCTACGGGCCTAAAATCGACATCAAGATCAAGGATGCCTTGGGCCGCTCCTGGCAATGCTCTACCGTCCAGATCGACTTCAACAATCCTGAACGTTTCGACATGGAGTATATCGGAGAGGACGGGAAGGGCCACCGTCCCATCATGATTCATCGGGCCTTGATGGGCTCAATCGAGCGGTTCTTCGGGATTCTTATCGAGCACTACGGCGGCGCGTTTCCCGCCTGGTTAGCCCCCGTGCAGGCCGTCGTCATTGCAATCACCGATCATCAGCGCGAATTCGTCACCCACATCGTGGCCCAACTAAAGGCGGCTGGCTTTCGCGTCGAAGCCGATCTCCGTAATGAGAAGGTCGGGCTCAAGATTCGTGAAGCCGAGAAGGCAAAGGTACCATTCATGTTCGTCGTCGGGGATAGAGAAGTGCAGGCCGGCACAGTATCAGTCAGAGGGCGCAGCGGTGCGAACCTAGGCACCATGACCGTCGCCGCAGTCGCGGATCTACTCAAGGCCGAAGTGCAGCGGCAACAACTTTCACCTACATCATGAGAGGTGGCTTATCGTTCCCAAACTGCGGGTGAACCGCGAGATTCGAGTCCGTGAAGTCAGGGTCATCGGCCCGGAAGGTGAGCAACTCGGCATCCTTCCAACGCCGGAAGCGTTCAAACAGGCACAAGAAGGCGGATACGATCTGGTAGAAGTCGCGCCGACGTCGGTACCGCCCGTCTGCCGCATCATGGATTTCGGCAAGTACAAGTATGAACTGAGTAAGAAGGACCATCAGAGCCGGCGGCATCAGAAATCGACACAGGTCAAGGAGATCAAATTGCGTCCGCGGACTGATAAGCACGACCTCGAGATCAAGATCCGGCAAATTAAGGGATTCTTGGAAGAAGGCAACAAGACGAAGGTGGTGTTGACCTATCGCGGACGCGAAATGGCCAATCAGGAAATGGGCCGGACGGTCATGGCCTCCGTGATCGCAGAATTGACGGAGACCGGCACGATCGAGTATGCCCCCCGGATGGAAGGTCGCAGCTTGATCATGATCGTCGCTCCCAAGAATTGACAGGGTTGTCCTGGGCGTTCAACAGAAAGGATGCGAGCGATGAAGGTGAAATCACACAGCGGAGCCAGCAAACGGTTTCATAAAACGGCCACAGGAAAGTTCATGCGCAAGAAAGCCGGCAAGCGGCACATTTTGACGAGCAAAAACCGCGAGCGGAAGCGGCGGCTGAGCGGGTCCGTCGTCGTAGACGAGACGAGGGCTGCGAGCCTCAAACGTCTGCTGCCATATCAGTAGAATGAAGGGTGATCCGATTTAACAAGGGAGTAGGAAGTTATGCCACGCGTTAAAGGTGGGCCTAAAACTCGAGCGAGACGAAAAAAGCGACTGAAGCTGGCGAAAGGACAGTATGGCGCGAAAAGCCGGCTGTTTCGTTCGGCGACGGAATCGGTGGACAAGGGACAGCAATATGCCTATACGGGCCGAAAGAACCGTAAGCGGGACTTCAGGCAGCTGTGGATAGCGCGGATCAGCGCGGCAACGAGGTTACATGGCCTGACTTATGGGCGCTTCATCAATGCGCTGAAGAAAGCCAACGTGCTGCTCGACCGCAAGGTGCTGTCCGACATGGCCATCAAGGACGCTGCGGGTTTTGAGCAACTGGTCGGGCTCGCCAAACAGCATCTTGCTCCCGCAACCGCGTAGCTCACGCACTCTGCCAAGGGCTGTTCCCTGCGGGCTCATGTGAGGCGGAGATCGACGACGGGTCGTTCTCCGCTCTTAACGATCGACCAACTCCGACAGATTAATGTCGAGGGCCACAACTGGGACGCCGATCTGCCAGCGCTCGAGCACTTCTGGATGGACTTCGCCAAT
>DASUXH010000209.1:0-11947 GCA_036378015.1 Nitrospira sp.
AATCGCCTGGGCACGTTGCCGGGCGTGGGCGATCACGACCTCCGGTTCTTCATAGTCGGCAAACCTAAACAGTGAATTGTCCCACAGGTAGTCTGCCACGGCGCCAAAATCGTATCGCGAACCGGCTCTTTGGCCTCTACCATGAACTTGCAGACAACAAGAGACCTCAATCGCAGGAAGCCGAGAAAGCCTGGAATGGATATAAAACCTATGCAAGACGATACAACGAAGAGCGGGGACTGAACACCTCATCGGAACCTCCTTGCAAGATGTAGCTGACCATCCAGCATTCGTCAACGGTTCTCCCTTGACCTCGAGTCCGGCCACCGGCAAAATGGTCATTAAGTAGGAGCTATGAAATGCCTGTCGAAGGTAAAACGCTTTGAGAACTTCTTTCCTCCAGTCTCAGGGAGTTAAGCTCTTTACACGTTATATCCTTCCCCTCGTTGCCGTTGTTCTGGCCCTCGAAACGAACTGGCTAGTGGCGCCCTTCCTCAGTGTGTTACCGCCGTTTTTAACCTTTTTGGCCGCGGTTATGGTTAGCGCATGGTACGGAGGGTTTCCGTCTGCCGTGTTTGCCACCGTTCTTTCTATCATTTTGATCGATTTCTATTTTATTCCATCGATCTTCTCATTCAGTGTGAGGCCGGCAGATTGGGCACCCCTTGCTTTTTTCGCCGTGGAAGCGACGACCATGGCCTACTGCATCGATTATCTTCAAAACAGTCGTCGACACGCAGTTACGAGAGAAGGACAACTTCAGCGCTTGCAGCATCTGAGTGGCCGCCTGGTTGAAGAAACCACGTTGGATTCTATGCTGGAAGAGGTCCTCAAGGCCTCGATTGAACTCATGGTCGCAAACAAAGGTATCATTCAGTTACACGAAAGCCGTGACCAAGTGCTGCGTTTGGTTAAGCAAATCGGCTTTAAAGATGAATTCTCGAGCCGATTTGACGGCGTGCCGATTGGAGCATTTTTGTGCGGGTCGGCCTTTGAGCGAAAGCAACGTATTGTGATTGAAAATATTGAAACAGACCCCAACTTCTCGCACCTGGCTAGGCGCTATGGCGAATGTGGTGTCACTGGAGCCCAGTCCACACCACTCTTTACTGCACATGGCATGGTGTTCGGTGTCCTCTCGACCTATTGGTCACGGCCATATCGTCCATCGATCACTGACTTTCAATTACTTGATCTCTACGCCCACCAAGCCGAACGGATTCTCATATACAAGCGTAACGAAGAACTGCTGCATCAGGCCAATGAGGAACTCGAGCGTAGTGTGACAGGGAAGCAGGTGCTCATCATGGAGCGAGATAACAAATTGACGAAATTGATGTCAGAACTCATCCTTACGGAGGAACGGGAGCGTCGCGAACTCTCTCAAGAACTCCATGACTCGTTGGCGCAGCTCTTGAGCCTGGCAAAAATGAAGCTCAGCCTTGCAGAGGGATCATTATCGAAAGCAACGGACAAAGTAGGACAATATATTCAGGAGAGCAAACAGGTCCTTGAGCGTTCACTTCGCTTTACGCGAACCCTCATGGCCGAATTCAATCCTCCTGACTTTACCCAATTGGGGTTATCAGGCTCGCTGGTGTGGTTAAAGGACCGCATGCAGCAGCACGATCTCCTTGTGAGTTTACACATGGACTGCGAATCCGTGGTCCTTCCCCACCATCAGGTGGTACTGCTGTATAAGTGCGTCCGCGAACTCCTCATGAATGTCGTCAAACATGCGAAGGTCAAGACCGCAAACATCACCATGACGATGAAGGGGAACCAGACGTTGGAGATCACCGTCCAAGACCAGGGAATAGGATTTTGCCCAACGGAGGAGACACCACGAATTCCCGGCCATCATTTTGGCCTGCGTAGCGTTCGGGAGCGTGTGGAAGATTTAGGAGGTCGCTTCGACATACAGAGTGCTATTGGAAAAGGTTGTACCGTGACGCTGAGCTTGACCACATGCGAGGTGAGAGAATTAGAAGACAGTCGCGCCGCAGAGAATTATAAGAGAGACCGTGTGGTTGCAAAACTGCAATCTGATCCTAACCAAGAAACCTTCCCCTGACTTTAAAACCAGAAACAGATTAGGTTGGCCTGCTACAAATAAGCTACCGATTCGATATTATCCGTTATGGAATGACGGCTCATTGCATAAAGAGATTGAGCAACTTCGGTTCAGAATTATTGAAAAATCAACCTCAGACAGAGACGAAGGAGGATGGCGCCAGGGTCGGGCAGCGCCCGCAATCTCGACCTAAGTCCCCGCAACGTCCCTATAGTGTTTGCAAGCCTATGGCTAATGGAAGGCGTCGGCTTGGCATTGGGTGAGACTCTGCCCGGTCCAGGCGAAGTCGAGCACGATATTAGATGCAAGTGCTAGGAATCGGTTTCAATCGTGACTTCTGTCGTCACGGAATTGGCGATAAAGCATCCGTGATGCGCCTGTTCATGCAACTCAGCGATCTCCTTTGGATTCGGTAACGTGGGACCGCTGAATTCGATCCGGGGATGTAAGATGACTCGGGTGATGGCCAGTTTGCCTTGCTGACTTTTTTCAAGGAATCCCACGGCGTGATCAGTATAGCGGTCAACGATGAACCGCTTCTTCGCCGCGACGGCCAAAAACGTGAGCATGTGACAGCTGGATAACGCCGCAACGAACCCTTCCTCCGGATTGATACGGGCAGGGTTTCCACGGTAAGCAGGTGCGGCTGACGCAGAAACACTCGCGCCCCCTTCAAAGGTTAAGAGGTGGTCCCGATTGTAGGTGTCGTACGTGAAACGTTCCGATTCTCGCTTCCATTCCAATCCGACTTTGTGTTCAGACATTCCATCCCTCTCTGAGGCTCGTGGACGACAGTGGTTCTTCTTCCTTGAACTGACGCTCCCGGTAGGCAGTCAGGTTGGCGGCAAGGCGTTTCTTGAGTTCCAACCGTTTGGGTTTGCCTGTCGACGTATAAGGCACATCGTCCCCGAAAAGAATGACCTTTGGACACTTGGAAAACGGCAGCAATCGGCGGCAGTGTTTCAACAACTCGGTTTCCGTCGGCACAGAGATGCCGTCACGCGGTACGACATAGCCGGCGATTTCTTCCCCGTAATAGCGGTGCTCGAAGGGAACGGCCATGGCGAACTGGACGAGCGGATGAGTTTTCAATACGTCATCAATTTCCAGCGGTGAGATATTCACGCCGCCTCGTATGATGAGCTCCTTGAGGCGCCCTGAGATAAAGAAAAACGGCCGCCCTTGCCCGTCCCGCAGGTAAAAACCTTCGTCGCCCGAGCGGAACCACCCCCACTGGAACGCATCAGCATTCGCATCATCCCGTTTGTAGTAACCGGCGCAGACGGTCCCTCCCCGGATGCAGATTTCTCCGCGTGACATTTCCTCTACCTCATGACCGTCCCCATCCAAAATGGCCATTTGATTGTGCCGCAAGGGCACCCCGATGGAAGGAAATTCAAAGTCTCTGATCCACCGACGATGCTCATAGGAAGACAAATCGTTCGGGAGAAAGCAGGAATAACAGGTCGTTTCCGACAAGCCGTAGCCGTGGCGGATCGGAAACCCGAACCGGTCCTCAAATCGCGCCGCCGTGTCTTTGAGGAGAGGACCGGCGCCGCAGATGAACCCTGCGAAGTTCTGTAAGTGGTGCGAGGAGACGTCGTCGTTGGTGTCCAGCAGAAATTCCAGCAACGTGGGCACGACACTCACGCAGGTGACGCATTCATCTTGAAGATTCCGCCAGAACGTCGCGCTTTTGAACTTACGATTGAGCACCACACTGCCCTTGAAATAGAACGGCGTGACCAGCGTCACAACGGTTCCATTGACATGATGAATGGGAAGGACGCACATCAGACGGTCATTGGTCCCGAACCCATGCCAGTCGGCGATCGCATCTGCGTCGGTCAGAAGATTGGCGACGGTCAGCACCACCCCTTTGGGCGTTCCAGTGGTCCCCGACGTATAGACGATGAGCGCGTCCTCATCCAATGAGCCAAAACGGGGTGGACCGTGAGAGGGAACCGATCGGGATGTCGTCCTGGCTTTGATGCCGCCCTCTATTGTGCGCAGATGGCCGTCGTTCCCGACGGCAATGACTTGCTGTAGTGACGGAACATTGCGCTGAAGTTCCTTCAATTCTTCCAGATAGCTGTGCCAGCAGCAGACGGCTACCGCCTCCGAGTGCTCGAGAATGAAACGCTTCTTGTCCGGTGTTTCTTCGACGTTTATCGGGACCACCGTCACGCCTGACAACCAGGCGGCAAAATACAAGATGACGGTCACGTCATGGTTAAACAGGACGGTCGCAAGGCGATCGCCTCGCCGGAGGCTGACATGATCATGAAGAAACGCCGCCGCTTCTTGGACCACTGTGCCGAACTGTGCATAGGTATAGGTGTAGTGAACGCCACGGTCCTCGTCGCTATAGATCAGGAACGGCCGGTGGATCAGCGTACGATCATAGACGCGTGCTTTGAAGAAATCGGCAAAAGACGCCCACGGCAAGGCCGGGCCGCCGCCTTCGATCTTCCTGGCTTGCGCGATATGATCAGGTACGGCGCTCAAGCGGGACATACTCCCTCTTGGAGGGGCCTGTGTACAACGCGCGCGGCCTCACCAACCGGTTGTGGCTCTGCTGCTCGATCACATGAGCGCACCATCCCGTAATGCGTGAGCAGACGAACACCGGGGTGTAGAGCGTGCGTGGAATGCCCATCAAGAGATAGGCCGCTGCCGTGTAGAAATCCAGGTTGGGATACAGACCTTTCTCTTCACGCATGACCTGCTCCACCACGGTTGCGATCTCGTACCAGCGATGGTCGCCACAGATCCGGCTCAAGGTGGCCGCATGCCCCTGAATGATGGCGGAGCGTGCATCCCCGTTCTTCAGGACGCGATGACCAAATCCCATGATCCTGCGCTTGGCGGCGAGTGCTTCTCGTACCCATGGTTCAGCCTTTGCGGGGCTGTCGATCTCAAGAAACATCTGTGCCACAGCTTCGTTGGCCCCGCCATGCAGCGGCCCCTTGAGCGTACCAATCGCTGAGGTAATCGCTGAGTGGAGGTCGGTCATGGTCGAAGCCGTCACGCGGGCCGAAAACGTCGAGGCATTAAATTCGTGCTCCGCATACAGGATGAGCGACACGTCGAGGACGCGCGCCATGGCCTTTGCCCGGGCGTCCCCCTTCTGGCCTGTCAACAGGTAGAGAAGATTTTCAGCACAGCTGAGTTCTTGGTGGCGGGAAAGGAGCGGCCTCCCGCTGGCGAATCGATCCGCCGCTGAGATCAGTAAGGGGATCTGCGCCAACAGGCGAATGGATTTTCGGACATTCGCTTCCGCGGAGTTGTCTCCGGCTTCGCGATCGGTCATTCCAAGGATCGACAGGCCTGTTCTCAGCACATCCATCGGATGCGACCCTTGTGGCACGCTGTCGAGGAACGCCTCGACCGGACGAGGCAACAAGGATTGGGCGGCCACCTGCGCGGAAAAGTCCTTCATCTCATGAGGAGTCGGGAGATGCCCAAAGAGGAGCAGATAGGCCACCTCCTCGAAGGTGCTGTGCTCGGCCAAATCGGCGATCCCGTAACCTCGATACAGGAGACCGGATTCTCCTTCGTCCACGAGACACAGCGCGGATTCCCCTGCGATGACGCCTTCGAGACCTGGGCTGTAGGAGCTCATTGCCGTACCCATACACCCTCCCCTTGTGATTCGAGAGACTCCGGATAACGGAGCAGTGCGTAGAGCTCGTTACGTGTCATCATATGATGCAGCCAGTCACGCTGCGTGCCAAAGAGCTTCAATTCGGCAAGGAGCGCTTCGATGGCGCGCAATGCCGTCCGTAACGTCGTCACGGGAAACAGCACGCCGCGGTAGCCCATCGCGGCGAATTCGTTGCAGCTGAACAGCGGAGTTTTGCCGAACTCGGTCATGTTGGCCACCAAAGGCACCGTGATTCCCACATCCCGTATCTCCCCCGCAAAACGTCGAAATTCTTCGGCCGACTCCAAGGCCTCGGGAAACAAGGCGTCGGCTCCCGCTTCCGCATAGGTCTTGGCCCGCCGGACGGCGCCCTCCATCCCTTCTACCGCGCGGGCGTCCGTACGGGCGATCACCATGAAATTCTGGTCCGTCTTGGCTCGGACCGCCGCTTCAATTTTAGAAGCCATTTCATCGACTGGGATGAGGCGTTTCCCCGGAAGATGGCCGCACTTCTTCGCTGGCTCTTGATCTTCGATTTGCATGCCTGCAAGCCCGGCTTGTTCAAACGTTCTGACGGCATCATGAACCATAGAGGGACCGCCGTATCCGGTATCTGCATCCACGATCGTCGGAATGGAGACCGCTCGCGCAATTCTCCCAGCTTCGCCCGCCACATCGGCCAGCGTGAGAAGCCCGACGTCCGGGATTCCATGACAGGCGGACAACGCCGCGCCGGACACATAGACCGCCTCATAGCCCGCCCGTTCGATCTGCAACGCGATGAGTGGATTGAACGCGCCGGGAATGCTGATCGTCCGCGTGCGCAACGTTTCACGAAGCCGGTAGGCTTTCGACGGTTCGTCCGGTGTCATACGGGTCATGACCTCATTCTCAGCAGCGGCATCAGCGTGCCGATATTCTTTATCTGATCCAGCCTCCATACGAGCCGGATCAGATCCTCCGTGCGAGCACGACCCAGCTGCCGGCTCACCAGCCGCCGGAACTTGGTTTCAAGCTCCTGGTCGGACATGGGATGACCTGGATGGCCCAGGGGCACATCTTTGTGTGCTGTATAGGTCTTCCCTTCCCGTGTTCTCACTGTGAGACGGGTCGGCATGGTTGCGGGGTAGCGATCCACGAACTCGGCGTCAGGCACGACCCGGATCTTCTTCATCAGGTCGCGCACTGTGGAATCTCGTAGTCGTGTCGGACTAAACGACTGCAGCGTGACCCGTCCATCCTTCAAGGCGACGGCGACGCAATAGGGGAAACTGTGATCTGCCGTTTCTCTCGTAGTCGGCTGCCACTTTTCCGACTCTCGTCCAATGATTTCGATGGCCACTTCATAGCTCCCGATTTCGATCTCGGATACATGCTGCATCGCGCCTGGCCCTTCGGCTTGCATCATTTCGCCGCGAAGTTCCAAGGCCGCCTCCACTGCTGTCTGCGCGTGGTACTCCACCGGAAAATGTTTGATGTAGGTCTCCAGGATCTTGAATTCCGGTGTCTGGCCTCCGCCCACGCCGATTCGTTGATCCTTTTCGCCCTTGAGGGGCGGAAGCTCGAACGGTCCGGAGACGAGTCGCATGAAGCCCTTCTCCCCTTCAAAAATCGGCGCAGGGCCCGTCATCCCTGATTGTGCCAAGAGGGCGGCGAATACCCCATTACGGGCCGCATTTGAAAAGGCGCAGGCCTTCCACATCGAAAGATCACCGACTCGGGTCTGTCGGAGAGCCGCATTGGCGACGCCAGCGAGATTGACCGCATGTCGCATCTTGGTTTCCGAGAGCTTCATCACGTTGGACGCCGCGAGTGCTGAGGAAAACGGGCCGTAGGTCACATGATCCCAGCCGCGGGGTCGCAACGCCGCGGCGTCGCACAACCGACACTGAATCTCATAGGCCAGCGCAATCGCCTGAATCGCGCGCTTTCCGGACGCGCCGGTCAATTCGGCGACGGCAAGGACGGCAGGGATGTTGTCGGACGGATGCGCGGGTTCCTTGGCCAGGTAGGTATCATTGAAGTCGAAATACCTGACCAGCGCTCCGTTGGCGAAGGTCGCGAGTTCCGGCAGAGTTTTGTGCCCGGTCCCCCAAATCGTCGCACCTCTCGCAATCTTGATTCGTTGCGCCACGTGACGGGCAATACGGCAGGGCGGTGTGTTCCAGGCGCCAAGCGCGCACCCTAAGCTGTCGAGCACTCGTCGTTTGACCTCATGAACGACGGACTCGGAGAGGTCTTCAAAGGTTAGCGACCGGCAATATCGAGCAAGACGATCAGCGAGCATTCGGACATCCCTTTGCTGCACTTGCCTCCGTACCCTTGCGCGTCGCGCTTACGCTTGAGTTTCGGCCATTCTCGCCCGTCGCTTGTCGAGAAAGGCTTGAACGGCCTTGCGCTTTTCCGGCGTCGCACAAAGACGGCCGAACAATTCAGCTTCTCTTACGAGGCCTTCGGACAGTGGAATGTCGAGCCCTCCACGGATGGCATGCAACACGGCCTGGACCGCGCCGGTGCCGCGTGCCGCAATCATCCTGGCAATGGCATCCGCCTGCATCATCAGTTCGTCACTGGGGACAACTCGGCTCACAAGGCCGATCTCGAGGGCTTCGTCTGCCGTGACACTCTCTCCGGTCAGAATCATTTCTGCTGCCTTGGATGCCCCCACCACCCTCGACAATCGTTGAGTGCCGCCAAATCCAGGTATGAGATCGAGTTTGATTTCGGGCAATCCCAGTGATACTCCGGTTGCGGCAATTCGTATATGACAGGCGAGCGCCAGCTCGAGACCTCCACCGAGACAGATGCCGTTGATTGCCGCCAACACCGGCTTGTCACAGCGTTCGATATGATTGAAGAGGCCTTGACCCTGCAGGGCGAATTCAGTTCCTGCATGGCTGGTAGTCAAGCGGGTCAGTTCGTGGATGTCCGCCCCGGCGCAGAAGAAGCGTCCCGATCCCCTAATGATGACCGCTCGAACGTATTCATCCTGCTCGACCTCGCTGATCACCTGTTCCAGTTCCTTGAGCACCGACCCGGTGATGCTGTTTGCCGGTGGGTTGTGCAGTGTGATGCGTGCGACTTGGTGAGAGATCGTTAGCAGCTGATGGTGCATGATGTCCTCCATCGGGCACTGTCGTGACGTGCCAGCTACTGTTCGACTCGTTGATGAACGTTCGTACTCCCCAGCGTGCGTTGATGAGCGGCGATTGCCGCAAGCAGCTCCGACAGCCCTGCCCCGGTCGTGGCTACGGTGCCGATCACTGTGGGGCACCATTCGCGTAAATCCCGGATTGTGCTGTCGGCGCGCGGATGGTCACCCTTATTGACCACGATAATATGGGCGAGTTCCAAGAGACCTGCCTTCATTGCCTGGACATCATCCCCCAGGCCCGGCGCGACGACTGCCACCACCGTCGGAGCGATATTGAGGATGTCTGCTTCGTTCTGCCCGACGCCGACCGTTTCGATCACCACAACGTCGTAGCCCGCCGCTTCCAATACGATTCTGGCGGCGTCCGTCGTACGAGCGAGCCCGCCGCGATGGCCGCGTGTCGCCATGCTTCTGATGTAGACGCCCGGATCGATCGCGTGCTCTAACATTCTGATCCGGTCTCCTAGTAAGGCGCCGCCCGTTCTGGTGCTGCTGACGTCAACCGCGAGCACGGCGACTTTCATCCCCTGGCGGCGATACGCGCTCACGAGTGCGCTGATCAGCGTGCTCTTCCCCGCTCCGGGATAGCCGGTCACGCCGATGACGTTGCGTGGGCTGGCGTCAGCCTTCAGCAGACGCAGCCCCTCGGCGCCGTCCGGATGCCGATTCTCCAATAACGTGATGAGACGGGACACGGCACGGACGTTCCCTGACTTCACTTGCTCGGCAAGAGCAACGGCCCGTCCCGTCTCATTGGTCGTCGTGACGGCAGCAGGTGTCACCGCACGGCCTCATAGGTCGTGCGATGCTGATGCATGCGCGACAGTCGGGACGAGAGAGGATGGTTCAGAAAGGCTCCCACCTGTCTCGCTGCGGTCACAACAAGCTGTTCATCCACCCCCACGGATGCTCCAGAAGCTCTCAACGCATACACGACATCCTCCGTCGCCACGTTGCCGGAGGCCCCTGGCGCGTACGGGCAGCCCCCGAGCCCTCCTGCAGACGTATCGAAGGAGGTGACCCCGTAGTCCATCCATGCAGTCAGCACATTGGCAACCGCCATCCCGTACGTATCGTGAAAGTGAAGAGAGAGGGCCGTCAGAGGGACGTGAGGCATGATTTCATCCATCAATCTCCTGACATCGTTCGGAGCGGCCTTTCCGATCGTGTCGCCGAGAGAGATTTCCTCAACACCAAGTTCGAGCAGCTCCCGCATCACCTGCGCGACACGCGAAGGAGGAATGGGACCCTCGAACGGACAATGGGTGGCGGTGGAGATGTATCCCCGCACGGCCATGCCGGCCTGTCGCGCCTGCGATACGACGGGTCTGAAGCGCTCGATCGATTCCGGCACGGTGCAATGGATGTTGCGTTGGCTGAAGGAGTCGGAGGCTGCTGTGAAGACCGCAATCTTCTCGACCGCGGCCGCGCTCGCTCGTGCAAATCCCCGCTCGTTCGGCACCAAGGCCGAATAGACCACGCCGGGACGCCTCTCGATCTTCCGAAAGACTTCGTCTGAATCCGCCAATTGGGGGATGGCTCGAGGTGACACGAACGATCCAGCTTCAATCTCCGCCACACCACTCTGGGACAGCGCGTTGACAAACGAGACCTTCGTCTCCGTCGAGAGAACGCCAGGTTCATTCTGCAGTCCGTCTCTCGGACCGACTTCGGTAATCCGGATTTGAGGCCGGCTGTTTTTCTCTGGGTTCTTCGGCGACGGCATGCGACGTTCCTTTAATCCTCTCCGGAGGGGTCACTCCAGATCGGCGTCCGGCGTTCGCGAAAGGCACGCAATCCCTCCTGCGCTTCCGCCGAGAGACGGGCGCGGAGGTTCGCGTCCACGCAGACCTTCCAGCCGTCGTCGCCCGAGACATAGGTGAGTTGCCGCAGCAACGCCTTCGTATCCCTCGCCGCCTGCGGCGCAACACGGGCCATATGCTCCGCCAAGGCAGTAATCTGGGCATCAAGGCCAGCCAATTCGATGACTTCGTGGATGAGACCGGTCTGCATTGCGGCCGCCGCTGAAAATGTTTCACCAGTGAGACAGAAACGTCGGGCGAACGATTCTCCGGTTTTGCGGAGAACGAAGGGTGCGATGACGGCAGGCACGAGCCCTAGACGGACCTCGCTAAAGGCGAATGTGGCCTCTGCAGCGGCCGCGGCGATATCGCATACGGCGATCAAGCCTACTCCACCACCATAGGCGGCTCCTTGGATGCGCCCAATGACGGGACAGGGGCATTCATCGATGGTGCGGAACATGGTCAATAACCGCTCGGCGTCCTGACGCCCCTCCAACGCGGACAGGGTCCTGTCCGGACCCATCCAGCTCAGATCGGCCCCTGCGCAAAAGGTGGCCCCGACACCTGACAAGACAATGACCCGCACCGAACGGTCCCGTCCCAACCTGTCGAAGGCCCGACGGATCTCCTCGACCATGGCGGCATCGAAGGCGTTGCGCCGGTCGGGCCGATTCAACGTCACACGTGCAACACCTTTCGTCGCTTCAATGAGGATGGACATCAGCTCTTTCCGCTTCCTCTCACATACGGAACACCGGCGGATAGGACCGGCGTACCGGCATCGTCATCGCGATGTCCAGGCACAGTCCGAGCACCGACCTGGTGTCCACAGGATCGAGAATCCCGTCGTCCCACAGTCGGGCCGTGCTGAACATGGCGCTGCCTTCACGCTCGTACTGGGCGATGGTCGAGTCTTGGAGTTTTCGTTGTTCGTCCTCCGCCGGTCCTGCCTTTTCACGTGCGCGTTGCTGTTGTTTCACCGTGGAGAGCACCTGCGCCGCCTGCTGCGCTCCCATGACCGACGTGCGCGCATTGGGCCAGAGGAAGAGGAATCTCGGACCATAGGCTCGTCCACACATTGCATAGTTGCCGGCTCCGTGGGATGCCCCGATGATGACGGTAAATTTGGGCACGTCCGCCGTGGCGACGGCCTGTACCATTTTGGCACCGTCCTTGATGATTCCCCGTGCTTCATAGTCCTTGCCCACCATGAAACCGGTAATGTTTTGGAGAAAGACTATTGGTATGCGTCGCTGGGTACAGAGCTG
>DASUXH010000210.1:0-3872 GCA_036378015.1 Nitrospira sp.
CTTTGCCGACGTGATTATCCCGGCCCATTGGAGGGAGCGATACAAACAAGGCCTCCAGCGGTACGCCGAGACGGGCGAAGGCATGATGTTCGGACGAAGGACTCAGATGCCCGCGCTGCGGTCCGACAAGACCGAAATTCCCGTGGAATGTTCTATCACGGTCACGCCGCGACAGGGGTTTCCGCCGTTCTTCACGGTCCATTTGCGGGATATCTCCGACCGCCTGCGGTCCGAGCGGACTACCGCGCATCTGGCGGCCATCGTCACCTCATCCGACGACGCCATCATCAGCAAGGACCTGAGCGGCACCGTGACAAGCTGGAACCAGGCGGCGGAGCGGCTCTTCGGCTATCGAGCCGACGAAATGATCGGCCAGCCCGTCCTCAAACTGATCCCGCCGGACCGGCACGACGAGGAGCGCCGGATCCTGGAAAAAATTTCCAAGGGCGAGATGATCAAGACGTACGAAACGATCAGACGTCGAAAGGACGGCACCGAATTCCACGTGTCGCTCACGATCTCTCCGCTGTTCGACGGGCAGGGAAGAGTGATCGGAGCTTCCAAGATCGCTCGGAACATTACGGATCGGGTGGAACATGAGCGGGAGTTGGCGCAAAGCCGTGAACGACTGCGGCAGGCTCTGCAGTATCAGGAAGCCATTGTCGGCAACATGGGAGAGGGGCTGTACACGGTCAATCGACAGGGCCACTTGGTTTCCATGAACCAGGCCGCCGAGAAGCTCTTCGGTTGGACGAAAGAAGAGCTGCTGGGGCGCAAGATGCACGACGTCGTACATTACAAGCATCCGGACGGGAGGCCGTTTCCCGCGGAGCAGTGCGGGGTAGTCCAAGTATTCCGCACCGGAACGACACTTCTGAACCAGGAAGACATGTTCATCCGCAAAGACGGCGGCTTTTTCAATGTCGTCTACAGTGCGGCGCCGATGCGGTCGGACGACGACGTGACCGGACTCGTGGTGGTCTTCCACGACGTCACGGCTCAAAAACGTGCAGAGCAAGCCCTTCGCGACCGAGACCGGGCGCTCACGGCGGCCAACGAGGAGCTCAGTCACCAGAAGGCCGGTCTTGCAGAAGCGAATCGGGAACTCCAGAGTTTTTCCTATTCGGTCTCGCACGATCTGCGGGCGCCGCTGCGCACCATCGACGCGTACGTGCGCATCGTCGAAGAAGACCATCGTGCTGACCTCAACGACGAGGTCCAGCGCTGTCTGGGCATCGTCAAAAAGGCCGCCGGTCAGGCCGGCGAATTGATCGACGATTTGCTCGAGTTTTCCCGCTTGGGACGGATCGGCATGGATCTTCGTCCGACCAAAATGACGGAACTTGCCAGAGAAACGGCGGACGAACTGGCTCTGACGCAGAGCCGGCAAGACCTCGACCTCACGATCGGCGATCTGCCGTCTTGTCTAGGCGACTGGCGTCTGCTGAAACTCGTCTGGGCCAATCTTCTGTCGAATGCGTTCAAGTTCACGCGCGGCCGCCCGCTTCGGCAAATTGAAGTGGGGTGGCTCCCGGACGACCTGGGAGCCGACGCCTGCGTGTATTACATCAAGGACAACGGTGTAGGATTCGACATGAAGTACGTGCACAAGCTGTTCGGCGTTTTTCAGCGCCTCCATCTCAAGGATGAATTCGAGGGTACCGGCGTGGGCCTTGCCATCGTGCAACGTATCGTGCAGCGGCATGGCGGGCGCGTGTGGGCGGAAGGCAAGCTCGACGGCGGCGCCACGTTCTATTTTTCCGTACGAAAGGCCATGCCATGACGAATGTAATGGAGATTCTGTTGATCGAAGACAATCCTGAGGACGTGGAGATCACCTTGCGGGCCTTTCAGAAGCACCACATTGCCAACAAGATTCATGTGGTGAGAGACGGCGAGGAGGCGTTGGAATGCTTGTTCTCGACCGGGCGGTATGCTGAAGACAGTCCCTGCCAAAATACCAAGCTGATTCTTCTCGATCTGAAGCTGCCGAAGGTGGATGGACTCGAGATCTTGCAGAAGTGCAAATCCGACCCGCGCACGAGACATATTCCCATCGTCGTGCTGACGTCGTCGCGTGAGGAGCAGGATCTGGCGCGAAGCTACGACTACGGCGTGAACAGTTACGTCGTGAAGCCGGTGGACTTTCCACAGTTCACCGACACCATCCGGCAGCTGGGCCTGTATTGGATATTGCTCAATCAGATGCCTGCGGAGCTCAATTCCATTTCATGATGAACCGACCTGCGGAAGGAGTGTGGGCCATGGCAACCTTGCGGCTCTTGATCGTCGAAGATGATGCCACCGACGCCGAACTCGTCGTTCGCGAATTGCGAAAGAGCGGGTTTGAGCCGGAGGTGCGTCGTGTCGCCGCGAGGGAGGCATTCATAAGCTCCTTGGCGGAGGAGCGTCCAGACGTAATTATCTACGATCATAACCTGCCGCATTTCAGTTCATCCGAGGCCCTGCAGCTCACGCAGCAGAAGGACCTGGGCGTTCCCTTCATCATCGTCTCCCACGCCATCGGCGACGAGGAAGCGGTGGCGCTGATGCGCGGCGGGGCGGCGGACTACTTGCTGAAGGACCGGATGGGGAGATTGGGCGAGTCGGTTCGCCATGCGCTCGAGCAACGACGCTTGCGGGAGGAACATGCCGCCGCGCGCAACGCGATCGTCTCGCTGAATGCGGACTTGGAGCTGCGCATCGCCTCAAGGACGGCTCAACTCAAAGTGGCCAATCACGCGTTGGAGATGGAGTTGGGCCAGCGCAAACGCGCCGAAGAGGCGTTGCGCCGGTTGAACGCCGACTTGGAACAGCGCGTCACGGAGCGCACGCGGGACCTCGTGGTCTCGAATCACCGGCTGCAGGCTCTCGCGAGCGAACTTACGCTGGCGGAACAGCGGGAGCGTAAACGGCTGGCGTCCGAACTGCATGACTATCTCGCCCAAATCCTTGCGCTGGGCCGCATCAAGATGAGTCAGCTCCGCCAGAAAATCGCGGGACAAACGTCGGCCGTTCCGCAGTTGGCGGGGGAAGTCGACACGCTCCTCGAAAAAGCGGGCGAATACACGCGGTCGCTGATGGCGAAACTCAATCCGCCTGTCTTGGACGAACTGGGGCTGCCGTCGGCGCTCAACTGGCTGGCGAAGCAAATGCCTCTTCACGGAATTCTGGTGGAGGTGCGCCTCTCGCAGGATCGTGTGCCGCTTCCGGACGATCAGGCCGTCTTATTGTTTCAATCGGTTCGCGAGCTTCTGATCAATGTCGCAAAACACGCCGGCACCGACCGGGCCATCGTGTCTTTGACCGTCGATTCCGACCAGCAGCTGATCATCGAGGTACAGGACGAAGGACGCGGCTTCGACCCGTTGGCCATGGAAGCCAAGTCGGAGAACGGACACTTCGGTCTCTTCAGCGTAAAAGAGCGCATGCAGGCAATGGGAGGACGGCTCGACGTCGACAGCCGACCAGGCGAAGGTGCCACGATCACGATGAGGTTGCCGCTCACGAGAGGGAAATCGTCCGGAGGCGGAATGCCCGCCGATCGGTTTCTTGCTGCGGCGGAAGGGAAGCGCCTGTCCGAGGAGTCCATTTTCCAGATTCCCAATCCGCCTTTTCATCCGCCGCCCGGCAACACGATTCGCCTGCTGCTCGTCGACGATCACACGATGGTCCGGCAGGGGCTCCGCAGCCTGTTGGAGTCGTACGAGGACGTGATGATCGTCGGAGAGGCTGCGAACGGGGAAGAGGCGATCGAATTGGTCGAGCAGCTCCGCCCCGCCCTCGTCGTCATGGATCTCAACATGCCAAAAAAGAACGGTATCGAAGCCACCGCGCGTATCAAAGCGCGATGGCCTGAGACGGTCGTCATC
>DASUXH010000211.1:0-3562 GCA_036378015.1 Nitrospira sp.
CGCCGCGGCGTAATCGATGGAAAGCTTTCGAGGAGACGAGTCCTCCGGTGGGCGCTTCAAGACATATGGAGTGATGTCGCGACTCATGAAGAAACGAAGTGTGACTGCGCTGTATAACATTACAAACGAGAATGTTTCAACGCAAGACGCCGCCCTGTAGACGACGCATGCTTAATGCTCGAGCGTGAGCGGTCATGCGGAAGATGGTTGGCTAACCGCTGCACTAGGAACGCGATTGAGCAGACGCAGCGCCAACAGGAGCGTCACGGGAAGGTAAATCATGACGCCGACCAGACCTAAAAGCGGCTCTCCGATCCAGAATGTGACGGTGAGATTGAATAGGAGCACCCCGTAATAGAGCGCGCAGCCAAGGAGTAGCTGGGCAGTCACAGTGGTGTCTCCAGCCGGTTGAGGCAACCGCCGGTCGATGACAAAGTAGACGGAGAGAGCAACGAGTCCAACCACGGCCCATCCCACAAAGTTCATCAGCGGAATTCCGAAGTACAATCCCGCCTCCGGATAGCCGTAAATAGAACCGAGAAACCATCGGTCGCCCCGTAGCGCGACTGGATCGATGATGACGTCGATCAATGTCAAAAACGCGGCGGCTAGTACCAGCACCGGCCATGCAGTTCTGACGTCCGCATCCAGCATGAATTGCAACCGGAGAGGGCTCGGATTTTGGGCAGAAGGTAAGACAAATACCAGCGCCATACAATAGCTCCCAAACAGCAGAAAGGTGAATGAGAGTGAATCCATGAATGGAACGTCGGCGATATATAGTTCTTGTCCCACTGTGGAGCCATTGTAATAATAAAATCCAAACGGCACGCCTATGCGCGTCGATGAGAATTCGCAGACAAATGCTGTCATCCAACCGATGAGGAGAAAGGCGACCGTCTTTCGCCAGCCGAGGAGACCCCGACCGATGAAAAGAAAGGCGGCAAAAAAGGCAAAGACGTAAGGCCGCAGAAGAACCGTCTTCAAAACCAGCAGCGGTAGGTCTTCCATCGTTATGGCCGGTTCACAACTTTTCCCTTGTGTGTGGCGCGCATTGTGGACGACTCGCTGATATTTGCCAAGAGAAAATCCGCGGACACTTAGGGCGGAAGACTCAGCACCTATGGGCAACTGGTCCTTCGCACCAGCCTCTTGGTCCCTTGGAGAGGGACAATCACTCAGCTATAATGCGCCATACTCCATGCACGGGAGCATGCGCCCTGATGGCCGCCACCAACGTGATGTACAGTGAAACGCACCGCTCGCTCGCCGAACTGATGTTGGCCGTTGCCGGAGAATCCGTGACCGTGATGAAGAAAAACGCGCCTGACCAGGCGCTCAGACTGAAGCGGCAAGATGAGTGGGAGCTATATCTCGAGTTTCTCAAGGTGACGTTCAATCTGGTCGACCGCCTGTCGGCATTTCACATTCCCATCAAAGATCAGCCGGACTTCATGAACGGGTTGGAAGATGCGGTGACGACTCGATTGCGTGCGGTACTGGAGCCAGCCTTCGGATCGTCGATCGATCAAAACGAGATCATGATGACGATCAGCGGCGTGGTGGCGGAGAGCCGGAAGCTCTACGAGGGTTACCGGTTCTCGATTGCGGAAGAAAGCAAGGCCAGGAACGAAATGTTCGATGCCTTCGGCGGCCGCGTCACCGATGCTCTCGGTATCGCGAACAACCCTCAGATCACTTCAGCGGCCACCTTGTGCGCAACCGCCATGGTTCCTGCCATCACGGCCATTTTGAAAGGTGAACGGCCGCCGAATGCCAACGCCGCGGCATTATCGAGCGCCGCTCAGACTGCCTCAAGCGAACCGCTACGAGGCCAGACCGGCAATGAAATTAAACTCATCAGCGTCATGTCCGACGTTGCGGGCGATGAAATTGAAACCCGCTGGGGACTGCATCCGCGTTTTCGTCAGGATCTTACCGCCGAAGAAAGTCAACAGCTCACCAAGCTGATGAATCGAGTTGCGAAAGTGCTTGGCGAACGGTATGCCGCCGTGGCATTCTCCGAAGAGTGGAACTCTTGGCACAAGGCAGGTCACGCCTGAACGTTCCACGAGCGACCGTCTTCTCGCCGATTTCTTATCCGCCCGACAAGGAGACTGTGTGAACACGACCACACCCATTGATTCTGTGCACGTACACATTCCAGCCAGCCTCGCTCGGCTATCCGAACTTTCCCAAAATCTTTGGTGGAGTTGGACAGTGGAGGCGCGCCAACTGTTCGAGACAATTGATCCCACTCTGTGGTTCTATACGCATCACAATCCGGTCAAGCTGCTGGCCGACGTCAAACCCGGACGATTGGGCAAGCTCGCGGATGATCCATCCTATCTGAGGCAGTATTCCGCCGTTCTCAAGCTCTTCGACGAGTACAAGGCGAACGGCCGCAGCTGGTTCAGCGCGAAGCATTCCGCTGAGACGAAGAACATCATCGCCTATTTTTCCGCCGAATTCGGGCTTCATACGTCCATTCCGATCTACAGCGGCGGTCTGGGCATCCTCGCCGGAGATCATTGTAAAGAAGCAAGCGATCTAGGCGTCCCTCTCGTCGGCATTGGCTTCATGTATCCGCAAGGCTATTTTCGCCAGCGGATCACGCCCGAAGGGTGGCAGGAAGCCGCCTATGCACCGTTTAACCGGGAAGATTCTCCTATTCATCCGGCGCTCACGCCCTCGGGTGAACAATGCCGGTTCACCGTCGATATGGGCGGCCGCAACGTGGCCGCCGTGGTCTGGAAGGTACTGGTTGGCCGCATTCCTATGTATTTGATCGATACCGATGTCCCGGACAACAGCCCGGAGAACCGTGCATTGTCGGCGCGGTTATACGGTGGCGACCAAGAGATGAGGCTGTGCCAGGAAATCCTTCTGGGTATCGGCGGAGTACGTTTGCTTCGTGCGCTCGCCATCGCCCCGACGGTCTGGCACGCTAACGAAGGCCACTCTGCATTTCTCACGTTGGAACGTGTGCGGGAGATGGTGCAAAGCGGCCGCTCTCATGCGGAAGCGAGCGAGGTGGTCCGCCAAAGCACCGTCTTCACGACCCATACGCCGGTACCCGCCGGCCACGACGTATTTCCTCATTACCTTATGGACCGGTATTTCTCGGGCTATTGGGAGCAGCTCAATCTCTCAAGGGACGAATTCTTAGGGCTGGGAGAGACGCCGGAATCTCGTGGGCAGGGATTCAACATGACCGCCCTCGTCATGCGCCTTGCGGCACATGTCAACGGCGTGAGTCGTGAACATGGCCGCGTCACCCGCGAGATGTGGCAACATTTCTGGCCGGGCTTGCAAGTGGAAACCGTGCCGATTCGACATGTCACGAACGGCATTCATGCCCCCACATGGATCGGGCAGGATTTACACCGGCTCTACAGCAAATCACTCCATCCGGCCTGGTCGGAGCATTGCGATGACCCCGCGATGTGGCAGCGTGTACTCGACATTCCGGACCACGAGCTGTGGGCCGTTCGTCAAACCATGAAACGAAAGTTGATGGGATTCATTCGCGAACGAGCGCGAACAGGGTGGATGCAAGGGA
>DASUXH010000212.1:0-6185 GCA_036378015.1 Nitrospira sp.
TCTTCGCCTATTCGACAGCGAGTCACTTTACCCTGTCTCGATCCACAGATACAAGATTACCGGTTCATCGATTGCAGAAATTCCTGATTGGTCTTCGTGCCATGCACCTTGTCCATCAAGAATTCCATGGCTTCCATGGTGCCGAGCGGGCTTAGGACCTTCCGCAAGATCCACATCTTGTTGAGGCGATCCTTGTCCACCAACAGCTCTTCCTTTCTCGTACCGGACTGGCTGATATCGATGGCCGGGAAAATCCGCTTGTCGGCCAACCGGCGGTCGAGATGGACTTCCATGTTGCCCGTGCCTTTGAACTCTTCGAAGATCACATCGTCCATGCGGCTGCCGGTGTCCACCAACGCGGTGGCCATGATGGTCAAGCTGCCGCCATTCTCGATGTTGCGCGCGGCGCCGAAGAACCGCTTCGGGCGCTGCAGGGCGTTCGAATCCAGACCGCCCGAGAGGACTTTCCCGCTGGGTGGCGCGATCGTGTTATAGGCGCGGGCCAGACGCGTGATGCTGTCCAAGAGGATCACGACGTCCTTCTTATGCTCCACCAACCGCTTGGCCTTCTCGAGCACCATTTCTGCGACTTGCGCATGCCGTTGAGCCGGCTCGTCGAACGTCGAGCTGATGACTTCGGCTTTCACCTGCCGTTGCCAATCGGTGACTTCCTCCGGTCGTTCGTCGATGAGGAGCACAATCAACGTCACTTCCTTGTGGTTCTTGAGAATGGCCCTGGCAATCGCCTGAAGCAACATGGTTTTTCCGGTTCGTGGCGCCGCCACGATCAAACCGCGCTGTCCCTTGCCAATCGGGGTGGTGAGATCCATCACCCGGGTACAATATTCTTCCCGATCGAACTCCAACTGGATGCGTTCTTCCGGATAGAGAGGCGTGAGGTTGTCGAACAGAATCTTGTCGCGAGCCACCTCGGGATCTTCAAAATTGACCTTTTCGACCTTGAGGAGGGCGAAGTAGCGTTCGCTTTCCTTTGGAGGCCGGATTTGTCCGGAGACGATATCGCCGGTGCGCAGGTTGAATCGGCGGATCTGCGATGGGGAGATGTAGATGTCATCGGGACCCGGTAGATAGTTGGAGTCTGGAGCGCGAAGAAAGCCGAATCCATCGGGCAGGGTTTCCAGGACGCCTTCCCCGAAGACAACCCCGTTCTTTTCCGTCTGAGCCTGGAGGATGGCGAAGATCAGTTCTTGTTTGCGGAGGTTCGCCGCCCCTTCGATCTTGAGATCCCGCGCGACATCATTCAGGTCCGCGATGGTTTTCTGCTTCAATTCGGCCAGATGCATAACTTCTCCCTTAGTTTGTGCCATACATATCCTCAGGCTGGGGGCTATTGGTCAGAGACGAGTATCGACGCGGAATGTGATCAACCATTGAAACGATGCGTAATAACCGTTTGGTAGTGATTTGACTATTGTGTGTTTGCTAGAGGGGATATGCCGTGAAGGATGTGTCCGTTGTCCATTCGTAGATGCGCTCGTCAACTGCAACCAAAGCCGAACTCATCCGTGGTCCGTCTCATGTGCCTCGAAAGTTGCCTCGGAAGTTCTTTGTGTGTGGAGAGAACGCAGACTCGATATGGGACGCTACTCAGGGAGCATACCCCGCAAGTCGATAGTTGTCAACACCGGTCTTCATTTTGGCCTCGCCTCAGCTTTAGCGACACATCCATACGGACAGATTCATCCGCCGAAGGCGCGGTTGCGGCGGCTTGGATGGGTATGCTACACCCAGCTTGGAGGAAGAGGCCATGGGCCGAGACGACGATCAAGAGCATGACCGCTTGTTTACGATCGCTGAAGCCAACCATCTGATCCCTCAACTCAATGCGCGGATGGCTTCAGTCCATCAGGCAAAGGCCGTGCTGGCCCGCACAAGGGATGATATTCGGCGGGCGAGCGCCCGTGCAGAGTACGGTGGAGGCAGCGCCGCGGGTCCACTATATATATCGAGCCTCCATCAAATCAGTTTAAACCTTCAGGCCATCCATGAAATGGGCGTCCTCATCAAGGACGTTGATCTCGGACTCTGCGATTTTCCCCACCTTCGAGACGGCCGCGTCGTATTCCTATGTTGGAAATACGGCGAGCCTGAAATCAAATGGTGGCATGAAACGACCACCGGCTACAAAGACCGGTCTCCTCTGGAAGGATCGGCTTAAAATCACCACCTCTCGCCACGAATGAAATTCGTCATCATCGGCTTCGACGGTCCGGACGGCGAAGCCAAACGAAAAATTCACCGTCCGGCCCACTTGGCGAACATGGAACCGCTTGATCAAGCCGGCCGGGTCGTCCTTGCCGGCCCGCTCACCGACAAAACCGGCAGCCTCATTGTGATCGAGGCAGACTCCCTCGAAGAAGCTCAAAAGTTCGCCCAGGAAGATCCTTATACGGTTCACGGCGTCTTCGAACGCGTTGAAGTCCATCCTTTTACCCAGGTCTTCCCGAAACGGACCTAGCTGCAAAATCAAACCCTTATAGTCCAGAACTGCCTCAGAATACGCCTGTCACCTCCCCTCTTCCGTTGCGTTGCCGACCTCTAAATCGGGCGGTATAGTTGAATATATGCGTGGTCAATACCGACTGAGCCTCGCGCTAGCTGCTCTCATCGCCTTCGCACCCGTCACATTTGCCGCCTCGACTAAAACCGTGATCGCCGAAGCCCAGTATACGATGGCGGACGGAGATACCCTGGCAAGTGCCGAAGAAAAGGTGCTGCAGCGCGCCCAGCGCCGGGCGTTGGAAGAAGCCGGGGTGTATCTCGAGTCCACATTCTACGACCTGGAAAAAGAATGGCAAGGGCGGACGGTTAGAAACACGTCATGGGAGATCCGAACGATCTCGGCAGCCGTAACGGAAACCGAAATCCTCGACTCACGTCGGACGTTTGAGAACGACCGGCCAATGTTCTTCATCCGCATCCGCGCCAATGTAGACCTCCAAAACCTGGCCGATGCGGTGCGTCGTCTTCAGTCTGAAGCGCAGATGGCCAGACATTTTCGTGAACTCCAACAGGAAAACCAGCATCTGCGCGCCCAGCTTCGAGAATTTCAACAGGAGCCTACGGGCGTCAGAATGTTAACGATCGAACCTAATGGCAAACACGAGCCGGTGGTGCGGGCCAAGCAGCAGCTCGAAAACGCGTTTCATACTCCCGACCTGTGGAAGAAAATTCAGCTCGCATCGGACGCCGCCCAATTGGATCCGCAATCCGCCGAACCCTTGATCGTCAGGGGCCAAGCCTACTTGCGCCTGGTATCCATCGCGTATTCCGAGCATAGTCCTACGAGCAGTTTTTCGGATCATATCGAGAAAGCGCAGTCTGATTTTGATCAGGCGGTGCAATTGGACAGCAAAAATCCATGGGCCTGGATAGGCAAAGGCGACGTGCAAACCTGGCTTAAGCGAACCGACGAGGCGGCGTACTGCTATGAACGCGCACTGGAGTTCGATCCTTTTTTTGATATTGCGCGGCAGCGGCTGATCGGCCTTTATACCACCCAAGCTCGACGCCAGGCCAAAGCCAAACAGTGGCACCAGTCATTGGGGACTCTGAAAAAACTGCTGGATGGGAAGACTTCGGACAACTGGTTGCCTGAGCAAAAAGAAGCTTACCTGCTGCGCAGTGACGTCCTGCTCAAATTGAACCGCCCGGAGCAGGCGCTTGAAGACTTGTCGACCGTGATTAAGTTCGATCCGATCAATGTCGGAGCGCTCCTGACCCGCGCCAACCTCTACAGAAACCGGCTCCAAGGACGCTTGGCGAAGGACGATTTCGAGCAGGCCTGTGTGCTTGGATCCATCGAGGCTTGCGAGCAGCTTCCATAGCCTTCTACGTCGTATAAGCCGTCGTTAATTCTGACCTTTTATCTTCTTCATGCACAGAACTCCAATCGGTTCCCCTACAGAAGTCTGTTTGACTTCACGGAACAGGCGCTCCTATAATGCAAAATCTGCCGTGATATCGGGCTAATAGCGGATCGGCGACCGTGCAGTGACAGGGATGGGCAAAAGGCCTAAGCCGGTGTCGTCCAGTAGCCCATTATTTCCGCAGGTTGGGCCTTCTGCGAGGTTGCAGAGATCCCCTGAAAAAGCTTAGATTGTGGGCAGGTCGATTCGCTTGAGCAACTGACCCGTTCTCACCCGTTAACCCCATACGCCGGAGTATAGGCCGCAATGAGTCAATATCGCGTGCTCCCTGGGCCGGAACATTTTCTTCCTCCTGCAGCAGCCTCGATGGGTGTGTATCTCCCGAACCCCGGCGAAGCGCACATCAACGGCGTCATCGTGTCGGAAGAAAAGGCGTACGAGGAGGCTGCGCGTCAATTCTTGATGGCCAAAGTGCCGACCATCTTCCCCGGTCCATTAGTGCTGTGGGCTTGGAACGAGAAGGCGGCGAAGAAGGCCGCGGCCATCCGTCATCTTTTCAACACTCTGAAGGAATGTGTGCAGCCAGGACAAAAGGCGATGCTCATTCCCATGCCGGATTACCGGCCGAAGTATCCGAAGATCAATCCGGAAGTCGAAATCAACCCTAACCATCCGAATCTGACCATCTGGCACAATAAGATCGATTGCTGCATGTTCGTTGGCGTGCATTGTCATCAAGCCAATCTCTCGCTCAAGATCATTCGCGGCGGCACATCCTGCTACACGATCGCGATGTGCGCGCAGGCAGGCCACGAAGACGCCATGCTCTCCTTCCGCGATGCATCAGTCGAAAAGATCATGAAGCTGGCCGATACAATCAAACGATTAAAGGGAACAGTCCAACCAAGACTAACCAAAAACGGAGCCTCTAGCTAAGCGCTGGAGGATCGAGGCGAGTGAAAGGAGGCTGGTCCATGGCAGACACCCATTCAGTTATCGGGACCCAAAATAAAAAAGGACAGACCTATACTGATACCTGGAAAATGATGCACGAAGCGCCACGCACGCCGTCGTTCTTTACGGGCAGCGAGGTCATCAAGGAAGCGCTTCGGCGGGCCAGCTGCGACGTCATGATTGCGTATCCAATCACACCGCAAAGCGAAGCTGCCGCACTTATCGGAGAATTGTTTGCTGAAGGCTACATCGGAGATTATTTCCGAGGTGAGAGTGAGTTTGCCGTCATGTCGCAATGCGCAGGCGCCGCTTTTGGAGGCGCGCGTGTCTTCACGACCACCGCGGGACCAGGCACGATGCGCGCGATGGAAAACTTCCCCATGTGGGCAGGCGCGCGGCTGCCGATTCAAATGATCGTCACCTGTCGCGGCATCAACTCGCCTCTGTCAATTCAACCGGACACGCTCGAAATTGCCTATCTGCTGAATACCGGCATGCTGGTCTGGCACGCCGAAACGGCCCAGGACTTCTTTGATTGGATTCTAAAGGGATACATGGTGTCCGAGGAGCCGGACGTGCACTTGCCGCTGGCACTTTGTTGCGATGGGTTCTTCGTCACTCATACAAAGGACGTTGTCAATCTGACTCCAGCCGACATGTGCCTGCCGCCTTATGATCCTTACCGTTCGCCGGTCCCCTGCATGGATATGGAATGTCCGCCGGTTCGCATGATGCGTGATCCGTTCGTGATGAAGAGCAACTACATCAGCTATGCGACGCATGCCTCCTGGCAACAGGAAATCTGGGCAGCGATCGAACGCTCACGCAAGCATTCGATCCGCTGGCTCAACGGCTTGATCGACACGGAGAATATCGACCAAGAAATTATGATCGTCGCCTCGGGTACCGCCGTGTCGCAGGGACGTGAAGCCATCCGCCTATTGGAGGACGAAGGCATTCGCTGCGGACTCGTGAAGGTCAAGACGCTCCGCCCGTGGCCGGAGGAAGAAATCCGGGAAGCCACCAAGAACGCAAAGCATATCTTCGTACCAGAGTTCAACGTGACCGGGTGGCTGGCGAAGGAAATTCGCGCCACGATTCCAAATCCCCACCGCGTGCATGCCGGCCCGCACGTGTGCGGAGGCATGACGATGCCGCCGGAGATTATCGTACAGGAAATCAAGACGGCCCTTGGAATGAAAACGCTCTCCCTGGCCGGTCGTGGAAGCTGAGCAGCACACATACTGAAAACTGTTCGCTCCCGCGAGCGAATCTGAGGAGGCCATAAAATGAGTAAGGAACGTATCAAGATTGCTGAAGACCTCTACGACATCATGCCGT
>DASUXH010000213.1:0-9326 GCA_036378015.1 Nitrospira sp.
GGACAGTTAAGAATGCAAGAGGCAGGCAGGAGGGCTTCCTATCTTTTCTGGGCAGCCACCTTGTACAGAAAGCGGACCTTTCCGGATGCATCGATGATCGACACGGCGAATTCCCGGTTGGTCACGCGAACCAGACCGAAATTGTCATATCCTCCTTCATTGATCAGGGTGGTGGGATGCAAGGCGGGACTTAGGGCTATGAGACGTCCATGGTACGCCGACAACGGCCCGCTGACGAACTCGTGAAAGTCCGTCACGCCGTCTAGATCGGGGTCATAGGCATTGGCCTGGACCCAATGGATGTCTCCCGCGAGAAAGACGACATTGGAGATCCGTTTCGCGAGAATGGCATCAACGATCACCTGCCGTTCACGCTCGAATCCAGTCCCATCCGCCCCCCCTGCCCAACCGTCATAGCCAGGCACGGCAAGGCCGCCTCCCTTCGGGACAGAGAGCGGCACGCTCGTGAGAATGACTTTCCATGTCGCGGTAGAAGCCGCCAGTCCCTCGAGCAACCACTGCAATTGAGCGGCACCCAGCATGGTCTTGGCTGGTCCGTCAGGGTCCGCATTGAGGCTGCGGTACTGCCTGGTATCGAGGAAGAACAGTTCCAAATCCGACCCATTTCGAATCCGTCTGTACAACCGGTGCGGGTCCGAAATCTCCGTATGGATGGGCCAGTATTCGCGAAAGGCCTGCAAGCCCGCCGCCATTTGCGGCTCGGACGGTCCGGCAAAATTATTCTTCACCTCATGATCGTCCCACGTGACGTACACCGGCACCGATCCCAGCAACCGTCGTAACGCCTCAGCTCCCCGTTGGTAGTGATGCTTGGCGCGATATTCCTGAAGCGTGGTGGCGATGAAATTCGATCCCGGCTCATTGGGAGGTAACAGGCACACATGGTCGCTATAGATTGTGTCGCCAAGAAAAATGAAAAAGTCAGGTTTGTGCTCGCGGATTGTGTCCAAGATCGGGTAGCCCGCCTCTCCCTGACGGCAGCGCTCCTGCCCCCCTAGATCTCCGCTCCAGGCGAACGTCACCGGTGCGGAAACGGCCGGATCCGGGAGCGTCGTAAATTCGCCCTGCGCACCGCGCTGTCCTGGCGCGCTCCGTTGGTCCGGATCCTTCACGAGGATGTAATAGCGGTAGCGCGTGCCCGGCGAGAGGTTTTCCAGGGGCACGGTCACCGTGAAATCGGTCTCGGGACCGGTGAGCACGGATGACGTTCGTGCCGCGGGCGATTGGATGGATGCCATCGCCGACATCCGTTTCCATGCTTCAAGGGACGCCCATTCAACCTGGATCTGTTTCGGTCCTTGAGTTTTTAGCCACAGTTCGGCCGAATGACTCGTAATGTCGCCCACCGCCGTGCCATCAGGCAAACCGGGCTTCTCCAATTCGCCTTGTCCGGCAAGCAGACTGCTGGGCGGCAACCCTTCTTTGGAATGCGTGCCGCAGCTCGATAAGGCCATGGATAGAGCACATATCACGGAGATCATGAAGCAAGTGTTCATCGCATCTCTCAAGTTGAAAATCGGATGGAGGGTCCTGCATAATCGCGATCATGAACGATTTGGCTTGTATGATCCAGGGCTGTCAGGCACGAGTGTATTCGCCTGCCGGCACCCAGCATGTCTGCAAAGAACATTTTTTGAGCTATCTCACCTGGCGTCGTCGTAAAGGCCAGCAGATGTTCGTCCACTATGCCGGCCTCACGATGGAGCAACGCGATCCCATCGCTGCCGAATGGTCCAAGACCGTATCCATCATCGAGGGTCCCGCCGGTCCGACACAGAAGTCGTAAGCCCGGTTTGACAGCTGTCCCCAACGATCACTCGACCTGCCGCCTGCGGTCTCGGCGGGAGGACCCACATGAGGCTCGTTATTCCTCGCCACGCATGACCGGGCTGCCGTGGTGATGGATCATCAACCACTCGTCGCCGATACGCTCGAAGAGATTCGTGGCCAGCACGCGGGCATGCTGCGACTCGTCCGCTTGTTGGCTGGTGATGTTTTCCACACAGATCACCCAGGCCATGTCTCCCGCGACCTGAACCATGACCTCCGTCAGTTCGAATTTCATCGAAAACGTATTGTTGAAGATCAGCACCCAGGAATCGCGCACGGCGGGCCACTCCGATCGGAGACTCCAGCCAGGATGCACGCAGGTAACATAATCGAGATGGGCCCACACCTCGTCCATTTTCGAAATGTCGAGGCTTTCGAACGCTTCATAAAACTTTCGGTTTGCCTGCGTGATTTCTTGAATTCGTCGCTCGAGCACGCCGTTTCCTTCCCGCTCATCTGCTTGATTCACAGCACCGGCCGATCAAGGGCGATATCATACTGGAATTCACGGCTGGAGCGCGAGGGAACAGCCGAGGGCTACGACCGACCAAGTTTCGAGGTCCGGAGATGCACGACCCAGACACCGCACAGGATCAAGAGAATGCCGATGACTTCAACCACTCCCACAGCTTCCTTCAGGATCAGGGCGGAAAGCGCCACTGCTGCGACCGGCGTCAGGTTGCCCAGTACCGCCGCGCGGGAAGGACCGATACCTTTGACCCCGAAGAGCCAGGCTTGCTGGGCGATGGCCGTTGCGAACACCACGAGGTAGGCCAGCGCGAGCCAATCGGACATCGCCACGGAACCGAATCCGGCGAGTATCGCTTTTTGATCCGTCCACAGCAGAGGAATCTGCAGAACCGTCGCCGCAAGCAGCGATGTCCAATTTACGATCAGAGCCGGTAGGCGCTCCATGATCGACCGGCTTCCGATCGTGTACAGCGCCCAACTTGCGACGCCGAAGAACACGAGCGTCCCGCCGAGCACAGGCTGTTCCCCGGCGGCGCTGAAGCCCGCCACGGAAACCAATCCCACCCCTAAGAACGACAGCAGGCCTCCGGCCCACACTGCTCGCAACGGAACATCCTGGATGAAGAAAGCCGACAACAACGCCGTGACGACCGGCAGAGCTCCGATGATGACGCCTGCTACAGCGCCGCTCACGAACTTGAGCCCGATGAGAATCAAGAGATGGTTCCCGAGGACTCCCAGTCCCAAGAGCGCCAGCGTTCGATAATCCCGGAGGGTCAAAGGAGCGAGCGAGCCTCCCTGCCACCACCACGTGAAGATCAGGATCACGAGTCCGCCCAAATCCCGCAACACTGACGCTTCGACGGCGGAAAACCCGTTCAATGCGAGTTTCTGCGCCACGATCGACCCGCCCCATAACACTGCGGCCACGACGATGGCTCCATAGCCGACGGCCAATGATCCTCTCGCCATGACCAGGGCATACAATCCTTCATGATCACGGTCAAGCACATTCTGCTCGTGTCCAGTCTTACGGACGTCGCTCGGGAGTTTCCTAGGTGTTTTCGAGGATGCAATTCCGTTTGATGGAGGCATGAGCCGCCCACCCTCGGAATCGGAGCCGGCCGCCCCAACAGACATCAGACCGCTCGATCTCACCGCGTATGAGGCCGTCTTGAGCGACTTGGATGGCGTGATCACCAAGACGGCGCGGGTGCATGCTGCAGCGTGGAAGCGGCTGTTTGATGAGTATCTCGAACAGGTCGGCACCCACAAGAAAGCGACCTTGAAGCCGTTCGATCTCGAAGAGGATTATCGATGGTATCTGGATGGGAAACCGCGCCAGGAAGGCGTGCGGGATTTCTTGAAGTCGCGGGGTCTAGGTCTCCCGCTTGGTGACCCCGGCGACAGCGCCGAGCGCGAAACGTTGTATGGATTGGGCAACAAGAAGGACGTGTATTTTGAGGCCGACCTGCGGCAGACCGGCGTGGACGTCTATCCCGGAACGGTGGAGTTCCTGCATCAGGCCAAACGCGCGCAACTCAGACTTGCCGTCGTATCCTCAAGCCACCATTGCGCCGATATCCTCGAGGCCGTCGGATTGGCGCCGCTGTTCGAGGTTCGCATCGACGGCCATGAAATTGATCGGCTTCGCCTTCCGGGAAAGCCGGCCCCCGACTCGTTCTTGGAAGCGGCGAAACGCCTGGCGGTCGAGCCCCAGCGAGCGATCGTGATCGAAGATGCATTGGCCGGCGTCAAAGCCGGGCATGCCGGAGGCTTCGGGTTGGTGATAGGCGTCAACCGTCGGAACCAGGCCGATGCGCTTCGCGGTCAGGGCGCGGATCTCGTCGTCTCCGATCTGAGCGCGCTCTTGCCAAGCAAGAATCACTCCGAATCTCCGCCACAGTGAACCGGTCATGCCGAGGTGTGCCAGATGATCCATCGTCCTCGGTTCCATCCGCCTCCGCATATCTATCCACCCGATGAATGGAACCTGATCGAGAAACGCTTCATGCCCGACTTGCTCGAGCAGGGCGAGACCATGTTCGCGTTGGGCAACGGCTATCTCGGCATGCGGGGCTGTTTCGAAGAAGGCGGTCCGATCGGCCAGAACGGGACGTTTATCAACGGGTTTTACGAAACCTGGCCAATCATCTATCCCGAGAACGCCTACGGCTTAGCGACGACAGGACAAACGATCGTGAACGTGACCGACAGCAAGAACATCAAGCTGTACGTGGATGATGAACCATTTTGGCTTCCTCACGCGAATGTCCGCAGCTTCGACCGGCGGCTCAACATGAAGTCCGGCACCCTTGATCGCGACATCATCTGGGAAACGCCCTCCGGCAAGCGGGTCTCGATCAAGTCCCGCCGGCTGGTCTCCTTCGAACACCGTCACGTGGCCGCCATGTTTTATCAGATCACCCTCTTGAACGCGGCAGCTCCGGTCGTGCTCTCATCGGAAATGATCGCGAACGATCCGGCGCCGAGACGCGCCAATTACGACCCGAGACAAGCGAAGGTGTTCAGCGAGAAGGTGCTGAATCACCGTCTCAGCTATGCGAAAGGCCAACGGATTGTGCTCTGTCATGCTACCAACAAGAGCGGGATCCTCCTCGCCTGCGCGATTGACCATACGCTGGACACGTCGTTGCCTGCGACGTGGAAAACCGATTACACCCCGGACGCCGGCCACGTGGTCGCCAGCATCGATGCGGAGCCGGGACAGCCCATCACGCTCATGAAGTACATGGTCTACCATACGAGCCATACGGCTTCTCCAGAGGAAGTGTGCGCGCGAGCGGAACGCACGCTCGAGCGAGCAGTGAGCGCAGGATTTCCGGCCTTGTTGGCCGGCCAGGAACGGTACATGGAGGATTTTTGGCAGCGGAGCGACGTCAAGGTCATGACCAATCCCGATCGGGCGATGGCCTCTACGACGGCCGTCCAACAGGCCCTGCGATTCAATTTGTTCCATATTCTCCAAGCCTGCGCTCGAGCGGAAAACACCGGCGTGCCGGCGAAAGGCCTGACCGGAGGCGCCTACGAGGGGCATTATTTCTGGGACACGGAGATATATGTGCTCCCGTTTTTGATCTACACGGCGCCGCGCATTGCCAAGAATCTGTTGAGGTTCCGCCACGGCATGTTGGATAAGGCCCGCCAACGGGCCCGGGAGCTGAATCAGCGGGGAGCCATGTATCCCTGGAGGACGATCAACGGCGAAGAGGCCTCGGCCTATTATGCGGCGGGAACGGCGCAATACCATATCAACGCCGATATCATGTACGCCTTGAAAAAGTACATTCAGGCCAGCCAGGAAGACGAATTCCTCTTCGACGAGGGCGTCGAGATGCTGGTAGAAACGGCTCGTCTGTGGCGGTCGCTGGGCTTTTATTCGCCGAGGAACAACGGACAATTTTGCATCCACTGCGTGACCGGTCCCGACGAATACAATACGGTGGTCGACAACAACGCCTACACAAACCTCATGGCGAGGGAGAACCTTCGCTATGCTGTCGAGACAGTCGAACGTGTACGCGAACTGCGCCCGGACCTCTTCACGGCCCTGGTGCACAAGACCCGGCTCGATCTCTCCGAGGTGGCGGAATGGAAGCAGGCCGCCCACCTCATGTACGTGCCTTATGACGAGCAGCTCCGCATCACGCCGCAGGACGATCAGTTTCTGGGTCAAGAGCCCTGGGATTTCGACCGCACTCCTGCCGACAAGTATCCGTTGCTCCTGTACTTCCACCCCCTCACGATCTACCGCTATCAAGTCATCAAACAGGCGGATTTGGTCCTGGCCATGTTTCTGCTTGGACACGAGTTCGCACCCGATCTCAAACGGCGGAATTTCGACTTTTACGATCCGATTACGACCGGCGACTCATCGCTTTCTGCCTGCATCCAAAGCATCATGGCGGCAGAAGTCGGTGAAATGGGCAAGGCCCTAGACTACGCTCGAGTGGCGACGTTGATGGACTTGGGCGATGTGGCAGGGAATGTCAAAGACGGATGCCACATCGCGGCGATGGGAGGCGCCTGGATGATCTTTGTATACGGATTCGCAGGCCTACGGGATTACGGAGGCCAGCTCTGCTTCTGGCCCGCCCTCCCCGACGTGCTTCACTGTATAAGGTTCAATCTCATGTTTCAGGGTCACACGTTGGAAGTCGATGTCGGTCAGGAGACGACGAGTTATCGTCTCAAGAGCGGAAGCGGGCTCACCATCCGGCACGAGGAATCGGAGGTCAAGCTTTCCATCGAAACACCCTTCGCCGAACGCCCGAATCGCAAACGTAGCGCTGACGTCCAACAGAGCGCTTGAACACAACCCGCTCAGACTTTCCGGCGTATGAGAAACACCCCGTCCCTGATAGTGAGAAGCACGGCCGAAACGTCGGGGTCCGAGGCGACGACTTGATTCAGGCTCTGAATGGCCGCCGTTCGTTCGTCGGGGGCCGGATTCAATAGCACGTCTCCATCCCACAGGACATTGTCGATGATGATGACGCCTGCAGGCGAGAGAAGCTCCTTCGCCCGGCGGTAATAGCTGAGGTAGTTTTGTTTGTCGGCGTCGATAAAAATGATGTCGTAGCGGCCGTTGATCGCCTTCATGGTGTCAAGGGCAGGGCCCATGCGGACTGTGATCTTGTGGCCGTGCGGAGACCTGGCGAAATAACGCCGGGCGATAGCGGCGGACGTCTCGTCGATTTCACACGTCGTCACGGTTCCCTCTTTGGGAAGGGCCTCGGCGAAGCACAAGGCGCTATAGCCGGTAAACATGCCCACCTCCAGGACATGGTTGGCCGCCACGAGTTGAGTCAACATCTTTAAGAATCCTCCTTCCAGCGGACCGACCAGCATCTGCGGGCAGTCCGTCTGCCGGTGGGTTTCCTCGCGCAAGGAGCGGCACGTGTCGGACTCAGGCATGGAATGAGCGGTCGCATAGGCTTCGATGTCAGACGAAACGAGTGCCTTCATGAACGCGTCCTCCCGTTTGAAAAATAGTCCCATGCGTGCGAGACTGCATGAGGGCTTCAATGAGATTGTTCAGCGGCCTGATGATACCATGCGCGCCTTGGAGCAATCGGCGGTATGAAAACCCTGCGAACGCTGGAGCCATTGTCAACAAGGCTCCTGGACATTCAGCGCATCAATAGCGCCGCTTCTGTGCTTTCTTGGGACCAGGAAACTTATATGCCCGCGGGAGGCGGCGCGGCCAGGGCGGATCAACTCGCTGCCCTTCAAGGGATGGCGCATCGACAACTCGTATCGTCCGAAACTGAGCGGCTGCTCGGCACCTGGCTCGACCTGCAGACCGGCCTTCCTCTCGAACAGGATGGAGAGCTTTGGGACGAATCGTCCAATGCGCTGCTGCGTGAGGTGTGGCGGGATTACAGTCGCGCCAAGAAACTCCCGTCGGATTTTGTTATGCGGTTGAGCCGAGAATGTTCGCTGGCGCAACAAGTGTGGGCCGAAGCCAAGACCCAAAGCAACTTCAAGTCGTTCCTTCCCAACCTCCGCACCGTGTTGTCGCTCAAACGGGAAGAAGCCCAATATCTGGGCTTTGAAAGCACCCCATACAATGCACTACTCGACGTCTACGAGCCAGGATCGACGGTGGCGGGATTGCGGCCGCTATTCGCACAGCTGAAGACCAGGCTCGTTCCGCTGCTGAAGCGCATTCAACAAAGCTCCGTCAAAATCGACGACACATTTTTATACCATGCCTATGATCAGGCGCGGCAGCTGGAATTCGGCCGGCTGGTGCTCATCGCGATGGGCTACGACTTTGAAAAGGGCCGGCTGGATCTCTCGGCCCATCCCTTCACCACCTCATTCCATCCGACGGACGTCCGCGTCACCACTCGAGTCTATGAACACGACCTTCCCTCCTGCCTGTTCAGCTGCATCCACGAGGGAGGTCACGGTCTGTATGATCAGGGACTCGATCCGGCGCATTACGGCACTCCGCTCGGCGAATCGGTGTCGCTCGGCATCCACGAGAGTCAATCAAGGTTGTGGGAAAATTGTATCGGGCGGTCTCGTGCCTTTTGGCGGTTTTTTTACCCGATCCTCCAGGCGACGTTCCATCATCAGCTGCGCGCGGTCGAAATGGAACAGTTTTACGCCGTCATCAATCGAGTCAAGCCCTCGCTGATCCGCGTCGAGGCGGATGAGCTCACCTACAATCTTCACATCATGCTGCGGTTCGAGATCGAGCAGGATCTCATCGAAGGAAAGGCGAATCCGGAGGATCTGTCCGACATGTGGAACCAGAAGATGAAGGAGTATCTGGGAATCGTTCCGTCACTGGACGGAGAAGGCGTGCTGCAGGATGTCCATTGGTCGATGGGCGCCTTCGGCTATTTCCCGACATACACGTTGGGCAATCTCTACGCCGTCCAGTTCTACGAGCAGGCGAAGCTCGAGATTCCTCACATTGAAGACGAAATCGCTGCCGGGCAACTGATGGTGTTGCGCCGTTGGCTGGGTCAGAAAATTCACCGTTGGGGGCGCATGTTCACTCCCGATCATCTGGCTCAACGCGTGACAGGAGTGAGTCTCAGTCCAGAACCATTTTTACGCTATGTCGAGCGGAAATACGGCGAGCTCTATTGCTTGGATAAGCCCTGACGATATCGTCCTTGTCAGCATATCGCCGCCCTTCACTGTCCCACCAGCTCTTCAGTAGCCCATCGCGTGATTCAGCTTTGCAAGAAGCGCCGGTGCAAAGGCGAACTCCGCTTGCACCTCGATACGCTGAGGCACAAGCAGGGTCGTGTGAAATACGATATCGCGAATAGGAATTTTGAATTCCGGATCTTGCGGCGTGCTCAATTCGACCGCCTCCACTGAGGAGGTGATGGCCCCGCTGTCCTGGGCCCCATAGGTGGCCAAGACCGCTTTGAGAATCTCCATGACCTTTTCGTTGGGTTCGACGCCGGCAATGCCTTGCTCGACCAAGGGGAGCACTTCCTCCCGCGCCTGATCGG
>DASUXH010000214.1:0-2986 GCA_036378015.1 Nitrospira sp.
ACCTCACGACGGAACTCTATCAGGGCGGATTGGCATCCAGCCTTGAACTGATTTACGCCCAAGTCGCCACGCTGACGGCGCGCATCGAGTCGGTGCAGATCAAGGCTGAACTCCTGCAGAGCTCGGTGGGCCTCATCCGCGCACTTGGCGGCGGGTGGAACCGGAATCAATTACCCAAGGACGAGCAGATCCAGCCGTTCGGAACGTTCCAGTACGTCAACCTCAACAAGCCGGCGCCTCTCAAGGGGATCGATGTCAACGCCGACAATAACTCGATACACAACAATCTGACCAAGCCCGTCCTTCTTCCGTGAGCGAAGCATTTCGGTACCGTATTGAATCGGCATCACGCCCGTAACCACGATGATCTCAGGAGGCTCTCATGCGCCGCCTTCTGAAACTGTTTAGCGACCTCCCGATTGCACGCAAGCTCTTGCTTGCTTCGGTCATCCCCGTCCTCACGGTGGTCCTCCTCAGCATCGTCACGTATAGAAGCGTTGAGAACTTTTCTGACGACGAGAGCGAGCTCAATACCCTGTATCTTTCGCAGCGGCTGGCGGCGGAGTACTTGCGGCTCGTGGTCGACCTCGAGACGGGATTCCGCGGTTTCGTCATCACCAAACATGAGAAATACTTGTATCCCTACCGGACCGCCCAGGATCACATTCAAGCCGTGGGACTCTCGCTCGACGAGCAGGTGCGCAAGTACGACGAGCAGCGCGCGATCCTCTCCAATGCCCGGACCTTGGTGAACCAGTTCATGAACGAAAAGGAATCCTTGGTCGAGGCGATGAAAGCAGGAAGAGACCAAGAGCTCAAGCGCTATATCGAAGAGGGCCGCGGCCGGATGATCATGATTCAGATTCGCGAAGAAATGGCCCGCTTCGACAGGGCCCGGCAGCAGACCCTGAACACCCTGCTCTCCCGCCTGTCGCAGGACCGCAGCACGATGCTGTCCGTCATCCTGGGCGGCGGCATCATCGCGGTGTGCCTGATGCTCATGGCCCTTCAGTTGATTGCCCGCTCCATTACCGGCCCGCTCGTGTCACTGGCGAAGGTCGTCAGTTCATCTCCCGCCGGCATGGCGCCAACCGTGCCCGTCATGGATCGCAAGGACGAAATCGGCAATCTCACCAAAGTAATCCACACCATGAGCAATCAACTCCGGGCTCATCTCGCGATGGTCGAAAAATCGGAGGCCGAGCTGCGCAGTGTGAACCGCGATCTTTCCGCGTCGGAGGCCAAGTATCGCAGCCTCGTCGATCTCGCTCCTTTCGGCATTTTCTCGACCAGAGGATTCGACATCACGTTCAGCAACCGCTACAACCGCGTGCTGGCCGGCTTGGACCCGGATGCGGACGACGACCCAGAGGCTTTCAGGCAATGGATACACCCTGAAGATCGGGAGCGAGTCCTCACGGAATTCGCCCGCGCGGTGCAGGAACGCAAGCCGTATGAGACGGTGTTCCGTTTTCTTCATAGGAACGGCATGATGCGGAAGATCCTCAGCCGACGCATTCCGCTTGCCCAGGAACCGGGGCAAGAAGTGGTCTATCAAGGCTTCAACATCGACATCACCGCTCTTGACGATATGCAGCAACAGTTGAGTCGGGCCGAGCGCTTGGCGACGCTTGGACAGGTCGCCGCCGGCATTGCCCATGAAATCCGCAATCCACTGGTCGGAATTGGATCCACGGCCGCCCTTTTGCGGGATGAATTCGACGCCTCCGATGAGAAACGCACGGACCTCGACATCATTTTGAATGAAACCCGCAGGCTCGACCGCATCGTCAATCAGATCATCGACTACGCCCGTCCCCGGGAACTCGTGCCGACACAGTGGGCGATGGACGGCGTCATCGAGGAAGTGCTGAAATTGCTCGACACGCGCATTGAAAGTCAGCGGGTGACGGTGACGCGTTCCTGTCCGGCCGCGCTGACCGCTTATGCCGACCGGGACCAAATCAAGCAGGTCCTGTTGAATCTGTGTCAAAACTCAGTGGATGCCATGCTTTCCGGCGGTGAGCTGCGCATCTCCGCCGGGCAAGCGGCGCGCGCCGGCCATGCCGGCATGTACATCGAGGTGTCCGACACCGGCTCCGGCATCAGTCAGAAGCACCTGGCACAGGTGTTCCAGCCCTTTTTCACGACGGGGAAACAGCACGGGACTGGCCTCGGCCTCGCCATTTGCCGGAATATTGCGGAGGCGCACGCAGGCGACATCACCTTGACGAGCGAGCCGGGCAGCGGCACGACGGCACGGCTCTGGCTGCCGATGCGGCAGGTAGCCGACGCGCTGGGGACGCCAGCATGAGCGCGAACATCTTCGTCACCGACGACGAGCCCGCGATCCGGGCCGCGCTCGTCAAGCGTCTGTCGCGTCGGCAACATCGTGTCACAGCTTTCGAATCCGGTGAGGCCTTGCTGCAGGCACTGGATCACGAAGTGCCGGATCTCATGTTCCTGGATGTGAAGATGCCGGGTCTTTCGGGCCTCGAAGCGTTGAAAGCCTGCCGCGTCAAGGCGCCGTTTGCCCTCATCATCATGCTCACCGCCTACGGAACGGTGCAGGACGCCGTAGAAGCCATGAAGCTCGGAGCGTATGACTTCGTGATCAAAACCGTGGATCTCGACGGAATGGAGCAGGTTCTCGACCGTGCGCTCGAGCTGTTTGCACTTCGGCGCCGTCTCTCCTATCAGAGCGAGCAGGACAGGGATCATTTTGCGATGGGTCATCTGATCGCCGACAGCGCCGCGATGAAAAGTCTTCTGGAACAGATCCGCGAGGTAGCTCGTAACCCAAAGAGCAACGTGCTGATGTTGGGCGAGACCGGTACGGGGAAAGAGTTTATTGCACGTGTGCTGCACCATAACGGCAGTCGCGCCTCAGGTCCATTCATCGGCGTCAACTGCACTGCCATCCCGCGCGATCTTTTCGAGAGCGAGTTGTTCGGCTACGAACGAGGAGCCTTTACGGGCGCGCACC
>DASUXH010000215.1:0-3467 GCA_036378015.1 Nitrospira sp.
TCCGCCTGAACGTGAATGGGACACTGGACACGACGTTCATGGGCAATGCGGGCTACACATCCGACCCTGTTGTGGAAGTGATCGCACCTGTGGGCCACGGCACCCAGGATATCTATATTGGCGGCCGGATTGGGTTGTTCCGTGTACTCGAAACCGGTGCCTTCGACACCAGCTTCACCGCGGCGGTCTCAATGGTCACCTTCTCGATTGCTTCAGTTCAGGATGGAACTGGCGACCTCTACGCATCGGGGGTTGCGGACAATCGAATCCGCTTGCTCCGCTTTAGTCGCAATGGGGCGGTGGTCTCCACTTTTCAAGACGCCAACTTGGATGCTGAAGTCATGACCATCGTCCCGTTGGCAGACGGCACGAGAGACTTCTACATTGGTGGCGCCTTCACGATGTACAACGGTGTTGCTGTCAACCATATCGCGCGCGTCCATGCCGACGGCTCTTTGGCCAGTACGCTCGGCGGATCCTAGTGATCCCATCCACACCAAAACGTGTGTCACAGGTTGGAAACCCATCAACTTCAGCCTCCGGTCTATCTTAAATGATTGTTTATAATGAACCATGCAGCTTGCGCGCCTTGTGGACGCAGTGGAGCACGTCCGCGCGACCACCAAGAAAACTGAAAAGATCCACATCCTGGCCGACACGCTCCGCGCAACATCCGGCGGTGAGACGGCGCTCGCAGCGCTCTATCTCAGTGGCTCGTTGCCGCAAGGAAAGATTGGGATCGGCTGGGCTCTGATCCAACAAGCGATGGAGGAGGCTCCGGCTTCAGGCGATCCTCTCACCCTGGTCGATGTGGACAAAGCAATGGACCGGCTCGCGACAGAGCGCGGCGCCGGCTCTGCCGAACGACGCGTCACCCAACTGAAAGCGTTGTTCGACCGCGCACAACCGGAGGAGCGCCAGTTTCTCTCACAGCTGCTCATCGGTGAAATCAGGCAGGGAGCCCTCGAGGGCGTCCTCCTCGACGCAATTGCGTCAGCCTCCACGTTGCCGCCTGCCGACGTCCGACAGGCCTTTATGTTTGCTCCCAACATCGGAGAGCTGGCCCAGACAGCCCTTTCCGAGGGGACTGCTGGTCTCGCGCGTTATTCGCTGCGCCTGTTTGTTCCGGTGGCGCCCATGTTGGCCACGAGCGCGGAGGACGTTGAGGCGGCGCTTGAGCGTCTTCGCTGTGCGGCGTTCGAATACAAGTTGGACGGCGCGCGCATTCAGGTCCACAAGGGAGGCGACGAGGTCCGCCTCTTCACGAGACAGCTGCAAGACGTCACCGAACGCCTGCCGGAGATTGTCGAGTGGACCCGGCGTCTGCCGGTGCGGGAAGCCGTGCTGGATGGTGAAGCGATCGCGCTCCGGGATGACGGCCGGCCCCAGCCCTTTCAGATCACGATGCGTCGGCTTGGGCGGATCAAAGACGTCGCAGCCATGCGGAAATCCATCCCCTTGTCGCCCTTCATGTTCGACATCTTGTATGCCGACGGCGAGTCGCTGTTGAGTCGGTCCTATGAGGACCGCACGAAGCTTCTAGCATCCGTCACACCGGACGCTGTAATCCCGCGCCTGATCACTTCCAATCCGTTAGAAGCGAGGCGCTTCTTGACCCGATCTTTGGAGGCCGGCCATGAAGGCGTCATGGCGAAATCCCTTTCCTCTGTGTACATGGCGGGACAACGCGGTTTTCATTGGCTCAAGCTCAAGGAAGCCACCACATTTGATCTGGTCGTGCTGGCCGCCGAATGGGGAAATGGCCGCAGGCAAGGGAGGTTGTCGAATCTGCATCTCGGCGCGCGCGATCCCATCACAGGACAGTTCGTGATGCTCGGCAAGACGTTCAAGGGCCTGACAGATGAGATGCTGCGCCTGCAGACCGAGCAATTGCTCGCGCTCGAAACCCATCGTGAAGGGCAGACGGTGTTCGTTCGGCCCGAAATCGTGGTAGAGATCGCCTTCAGCGACATCCAGGAATCTCCCCGCTACCCCGCCGGTCTGGCGCTCCGCTTCGCTCGCGTCAAACGGTACCGTCCCGACAAGGCGGCTCACGAGGCGGACACCATTAAAACCGTGACAGAGCTGTTTCAGGCTCAAAGAGCCTAATCACTTGTTCTCCCCCTTCTTCTTCCTAGGGAAGACTCCAGTATGGACTCACAAAAAAGCGAGTGGAGATCACAAGAAGTGAGACCCTTTTATTATTCTGGAGGGCCCTATGCGAAGGATGTTCGTAATTATGCTCATCGGTATGGCTATCGTGGGCAATCTGGCTTTGCCCGCTCTAGCCGGTGAAACCAAGGCGAAGACGGAAAAAGCCAAAGGTGAGATGAAGGCGGATTTCGAGGAAACGAAGGGGGAAGCCAAGGCTCTCACGGAAGAAGCGAAAGGCAATAAGACGAAGGCCGAATTAGAGCGGGCCAAGGGCAATGTCAAGGGAGCTGGAGAGCGGGCGAAGGGCGAGTCCAAAGCCGCGATGGAAAAAGTAAAGTAGGACGAGAGCTGAATGACTGCGGCCGAGGAGCGCGGATACAAAGGCGCCTGACAAGCCGTGGATCAGTCAGGCAGGAGAGGCAAGTTTGAGTCCGATGATGCCCGCAATGATCAGCCCCACGCTGATCAGGCGGGCTGCATTGGCAGGTTCTCCAAGCAGCACAATTCCCAACACCACCGTCCCTACCGCGCCAACACCAACCCATACGCTGTACGCCGTCCCGACGGGGAGCGACTTTACGGCGATGCCCAACAGCCAGAGGCTGATGATCATCGCGAATACCGTCCACACCGTCGGCCATAAGCGCGTGAATCCGTCCGTGTATTTCAATCCGATCGCCCAACCGGTCTCAAATAGCCCGGCCAGAAAGAGTATGATCCAGTCCATGCTCTAGCCTTTCATTATTATTGCTTTAGCCGATCGCAGGAGGGGCTTTTCAGGTCAGGCCTAGGATGTCCTCTCCCTTCTCACAATCCCTTCCAACAACTCCAACAAATACAACACCGTCTCGAATGAAGTCCTCTATAATCGCATCAAGGCCAATAGCAACTCTGATTCTTCCCTTTGTTCAGGCACTTGTCAACGATGATTGACTCGCTGCTTGTTATCTAGTCATCCGGATTAGCCGTTGCAGCGGGTGGCGTCGACCTGGGAATTTTCTCACCCGCCCAACCCTGCCGCACTTCTTTCACCCACCCAACCCACCGATTGCTTTGCAATCGTTTTCCCGAGACGCGGCTCTCACCAAACGCGCGCAGCCAAAAACCTAGCTGTGATTTCCCTTTCTTAAGCGGGTGGCCTCGAATGATCGTTCGCCCGCAGCGGGGTCCCTACACCGGGCGGGGTGCGAGGACGAATATCATCGAGCACAGGACCCACGCGATACCCTACACCGGGCGCGGTGCGAGGACAGTTGGGCTGGTCGGCGACAGGACCCGAAAACGGGACTGCGGTCAGTCAATGACCTAATCGC
>DASUXH010000216.1:0-11436 GCA_036378015.1 Nitrospira sp.
CGGACCGAAATTTCCACCCAGCGTTTTCCATCGGTCGTGGATGTGGTTGCTGCAAGATGACAGCGTCCACCGTCGGCCATGGCATGGAAGGCATTGACCACGATATTCACCAACACTTGGCTGATCTGGGTTTCATCGCCAAGCACGGGAGGCAAATCCTTCTCGATCGTGTATTCGAGACGAATCTTGTGCTCCTGAGCTTCAAGCTGCATGAGCGCGACGATATGTTCGATGACCCGATGGACGTTCACTTCTTGAGTCTCGACGCGGCTCGGACGTGCGAACCTCATGAAATTGTCGAGAATCGCAGAGAGACGCCGGCATTCCGCGTTCAAGACTTCCAAATAATGGGCGGTCCTCGTGGCGATGGGGACCGGCTCCCGTAACTCTTGTTCGAGGAGGTGGAGATTCAAGTCCATCGCACTCAGCGGATTCCGTAGTTCGTGGGCAACTCCCGCAGACAAGGTGTGAAGGGCCGCAATTTTGTCGGCGACGTGAACACGTTGTTCGAGCGCCAGCCACCCCGTGACATCTTGCGCCTGTAACAAGACGCCGGCCGGCTGGCGATCATCATCTCCTACCAATTCGACCGTGCTGACGCGAATCGTGTGAAGCTGGCCGTTAGGACCTTCATATGGCACGTCCTTCTGGCTGATATGCCGATCCTTGCGGAGGGCTTCGTGGAGCGCTTCACGGATGATTTCACCCCTGGGAAACACGGATTCATACGAATGCCCAAGCAAATCAGCGGCGGGCCGTTTCAACACCGCTTCGGCAGTCGGATTGACTGCGGTGATGATGCCGCTGCGATTGACGGTCAGGATGCCCGTCGGAATGCTCTGCAAAATGTTCCTCGCGAGCCCTTTCACTTCTTCGAGGGTTCGTTTCGTGGTGGCATAGTGCAAGAAGCTGATCATGGCTGCGGAGCTCACTGCCGTGCTGAGGGCTAGCAACACTGCCAAGAAGATGGCATCCCACCGCGAAAGAGCAGCAAACACGTCCACTCTGAAGAGCAAAATGGCAATCGCACCGATGGTAAGGAGGAACGGAATGGAAATGATCAACAGGAAGGAAGCCCTTCGAAAAAAAGGGGCTTCAGGGATGGGTCTAAACATGGTCGATAGCGAAGATGATACTGCGAGGCATATGCTAACACGCATCGCCGCTGCTGTACACAAGGCTTGGCTCGGCGATTGATGCTTCGAAAGCAGGTTGTGATGAGAAAATGAACTCGGAAACCGATCAGATCTGGGCTTCTCTTAGGGCTTTCGCGGCTTCTTCCGGCGAGACGGGATTGATGTAGAACCCGGTGCCCCATTCAAAGCCGGCCACTTGGGTCAGCTTCGGAATGATTTCGATGTGCCAGTGATAGAAATCGCCGGTCTTTTCATGCAGCGGCGAGCTGTGAAGGACAAAGTTATATGCCGGTTTCGAAAGGACCTTGTCCATGCGTCGAAGCGATTCGGAAAGGATCGGCGCGAGAAACTCAAATTGTTGCTTTTGACTCTCCTCGAAGTAGCCGGCATGCCGCTTGGGCAGAACCCACATCTCGAACGGAAACCGCGGCGCAAACGGCGTGACGCAGAGAAACTCGGGGTTGTCCGCTACGATCCGGTTGCCGTCAGCAAGGTCCTGTCGGAGAATATCGCAATAGATGCATCGTTCTTTCTGCTGGTAATGGGCGCGACAGCCCTCAATCTCATTCATCACGCTCGTCGGGATGACCGGTAGCGCGATTAACTGCGAGTGGCTGTGCTCGAGCGTGGCGCCCGCCGCAGCCCCATGATTCTTGAAAATCAGAATGTACCGAAGACGGAGATCCCTTTTCAGGTCGATGATGCGGTCGCGATACGCCCAGAGCACGTCCTCGATCCATCTCGTCGGCATCTCGGCCAGGCTATCCTTGTGACCGGGCGTTTCAATGATCACTTCATGCGCGCCGATGCCGTTCATGCGATCGTAAAGTCCCAAGCCTTCGCGGCCCAACTCGCCTTCCACTTGTAGCGCGGGGAACTTGTTGGGAACGACCCGGACCGTCCAATTGGGCGTATCGGCTTCTGCAGGCTGGGGACGGTATGCCATGATTTCCTTCGGCGTGAGGCGTTCTTGACCGGGACAGAAGGGGCAGAGCGCCACTGAAATCGGCCGGATCGGCTGCATTTGGGCGAAGTCGTGCGGCCGGCCGTTTCGTTCCGTCGAGATGATGACCCAACGACCGACGATGGGGTCGCGGCGTAAATCAGGCATTCTCTTCCCTCAAAACAGTGCTGGGTCCTGAGCCTTGAGTGCTCAGAGGTTCATGTCTTTCGCCCGCTGACCCATCACTTGAACTCAGCACTTACCACTCAGCGCTTGGAACAGTCGTTTACACTCTCCAGACCGTCGCTTCAAATTCCGGTCCGGGGACGGTCACTGCGACCGGCTGATGGCGCGGATATCGCGCGATCTCCAAGCCGTAGCGCCGTACGAGCAGTGTCATCTGTAAAACCTGTCCTTCCTCGAGGTGAACCTCCTTGAATGGAAGAGCCAGTTCCAGAACTTGATGCCAGACGATTCGATCTGAACGGCCGACGTCCTGCCAGCGGCCGCCGTCATGCCGCTGAGACAAGACATAGTGATCGGGGGACGAGGGTGTTATTTCCAGCCGATAGCTGTGGATGGGCGTCTGAAGCCACCATTCAAGGCGGATGTCCGCCTGTTGGCTCAGAAACGATGCGTCGGGATCGAGCCGAAGATAGAGACGCTCCAAATCGAAGCCGAAACAAATTGCGGTAAAGAGGCCTTCGGCTTTCCACATGGCGCCGAGCGGAGGATTCGGGTTGATGGTCCCCGCGCCGCGCCACTCGAAAAAGTCGGTCACAGCGCCGTCGAGCGTCGGTCGCAAGAGTGAGAGCGGGTGGGTGACTTGATCGCGGGTCTGGAAGCCGCCGCCGCACAGCGGTTGGTTGAGCAGGTCCGGCGGTGCGAGACCGGCGAGCGTCCAGACGTTGCGCAGATGAGTGCGGAACAACCGATCGAACTCTTCCTTGTACGCGGTGTCAAAATCGTCGCCGTACCACCAGAACCAGTCGCTTCCCTGCGCGGCGTATAACTCGTTCCAGGCGGCCTTGGCCCGCTCGGGTGGCAGGGTGGGACTGACTTCCAACAGCCGTGAGCGGGTATGGCTCAAGAGGTCCCAACCCCGGTTGTCCTCCGCATGTCCGATCCAGATTTTGAAGTCCTGATTGATCCAGGATCCCGAGTGCAGATTGGGGAGATGAGGCATCTCCGGGGTGGCTTGGAGAGCTTCGGACATCGTGGCAGTAGTGACGCGCAGGGCGTCGCCTTCGTTCAGTGCGCCTCGGGACAGCGCTTGATACAGATGCGAAAGAAATTGTTCGCCGCCCTCGTAGTAGTGTTCCCAAGGATTTTCGCCGTCCAAAATGATGGGCACGAGCACGTTCTCCTGAGGCGTATCCAGCGCGATGTGTTTGATGCGGCGCAGCACGTCTTCGCCGGCAGTCTCGGCCGTCGTCTTGTGGTACAGAAAGCCGAATCCGTCCGAGATCTCCCGGTCTCGAAAGACGATCGTCGCGTCCTCTCCCGCCGGCCCCACTTTGTAAGGACGATACAGCTGCGCGCGATGCCACGGGATCTGCGACGCTTCGAGCGAGCGCCCGAGGATACCTTCATCGGTGGCAAGCCAACGCACACCGACGCGGTGGAGGAGAGGAATCAGTTCAGGACAGACGGAGCCTTCCGAAGGCCACAAGCCTTCCGGCGGCCTGCCGAACGTCGCGGCGTGATAGTCGACGGCCAGACGCAGCTGGGTCTCGGCATCTTTCGGCGCGCGAAGACGCGACGGAAGCGGCAGATCGGGTCTGGCCCGCCGCGTATGGTCCGTATCGATGAGCAGCGGAAGGATGGGATGATAAAAAGGCGTGGTCGTCAATTCGATCTGGCCGCGGTCGGCCAAGCGGCGGTACATCGGGACGATGTCCCGCACCGTCTGGAGTTGAAGAGCCAACACTTCGTGCTTCTCTTCTTCCGTGAAGCCTCGGTTCTTGCCCCGCAGTGCTTCGAGACGCGGATACCGTTGAACTGCACCATAGCCGAACCAGGCGAGATTGAACCACACTTGAAGATCCAGGAAGTCCTGCGCCGAGAACTGTCGGACAAGCCGTTGGAGGTCCTGCCCGTCGATATCAAGCCCTCGTTTGACGAGCAGCTCGTGGTATCTGGGAAAGGGGCGAATCATCGTGGCCCAATTGATCGAAAAGTAATGGCGGATGAGGAAGGCCTGTTCCTCCTGACTTAAACCGTCTGCGGGCCGCCGGGCATGTTCTAGAAACAGATCCAGAACGGCCCCATCACCGATTTCCTTGAGCTGAAGCAGCAGGGAAGGGGTGAAGTTGAACGTCGCATGAAGAAGTGGAAAGCGGTCGAGGAGAAAGGCCATATCGAAGTAGGCCTTTGTGGCGTGCAGGCGCACCCACGGCATACTGGCCGATCCCGCGACAGGGTCGGTGTAATACGGCTGATGCATATGCCAAAGAAAACAGACTCGAACAGTTTTCATGGAACAGAAAGAAAGTTGCGGACTGATCACGAGTATGTCATAGGGATACCGACCTTGCAATGAACGGGGCAAAATGGAAAAGGCCTGTACGGAGACGGAGGAAAGTTCTGCCGGACACTGGATGCGGGCGTGGCTGCCGGTCACAGCCTACATGGCGCTGATTTTCTATTTTTCATCCCTGTCGCATCCCGACGAGAAACTGCCGAAGGTTCTTTTCGAAGCACTGAGCGATAAATTGCTTCACGCGATCGAGTATGCCGTGCTCGCCGTTCTCAGCTACCGGGCCTTTCGCCGCGCAGCCGGATCGTTCGCCGCAAGATATGCCGTTCTGTTCGCGATCATCACCGCCTCCTTGTACGGCGTCACCGATGAAGTGCATCAAGCCTTCGTTCCCCTGCGCACGGCAGGTTGGTCGGACTGGGCCGCGGATACCGCAGGCGGCGTGATCGGCGCGGTCGGCTATCGACGCTTCGTAGAACGCGGAGCGAAGGACGGCTTCTCGTGACAACGTTTCCTTGTGCCAGTATAATGCCGCGCTGATGGCCACAATCGATCCTGCCACCACGAAACGGACGCTGGGTCCTCCGGATCGAGCGCTCGTTGCCGAAACCATACATACACGGTTGCCGTTTCCAGGGACGTTCAAAAAACTGCTGCCGCTCGCCGGGGACGCATCGAACCGACGGTATTTCCGGATTGAAATCAGCGGGAGCGGCCTCTCATCGGTCATTCTGATGCAGCTGGCCGAGCCGGAAGCCTTCAAGCAGTCCGAAGAGGCCGTGAGCGGCGCTCCCCACGCCGTGGCCGAACTCCCGTTCATCAATATTATGACGCACCTTTCGAGAGCGGGAGTGTCCGTACCGGACCTCTATTACTACGATCAGGCCGCCGGGCTGCTCTATCTCGAAGATTTCGGAGACCTGACGCTGTCGGACGCCTGTGCCAAAGCCCGCACGGCCGACCTTGAGTTGCGTTACAAGCAGGCAATCGACGTGCTCGTGGGCATGCAATCGAAGGCGACGTCGCCGGCTGATCCTCAATGCCTGGCATTTCATCGCACTTTCGACGTGCCCTTACTGATGTGGGAATTCGACCATTTTCTTGAATACGGCATCGCCGCCAGACAGGGCAGGCCGATGGAGCACGGCGACGAAGCCGCGATTCGGGAAGAGTGCCGGCGAATCTCCGAGTTCTTGGCGAGCCAGCCGCGCGTGTTCGTACACCGCGATTACCACTCGAGAAATTTGATGGTCGCAGGCGAGCGGCTGGGGGTCATCGATTTTCAGGATGCGCTGATGGGACCGGCCACCTACGATCTGGCCTCGCTGCTGCGGGATGCCTATATCGCGCTCGACGAATCGTTGATCGACCGCCTCGTCGAGTACTATCTGGATCAGCTTCAGGAAGGACGCCATCTCTGGACGAACCGCGAAGCGTTCCGCCGGTTGTTCGATTTCACGAGCATTCAGCGAAATCTCAAAGCGGCCGGCCGCTTTGTGTACATCGATCGGGTCAAAGGCAATCCGAAATTCTTAGCGGACATTCCCCGAACGCTCGGCTACGTCAAACGGAATCTGGACAAATATCCGGAATTATTTACTCTGAGGAAACTCATGAGCCAGTATGTCCCGGAACTGCAATAAACCGGATCCATTGTCCTCATGAAGGCGATGATCCTCGCGGCCGGCCTCGGCACGCGCTTGAGGCCGCTCACCAATACGATCCCCAAACCGCTGCTCCCAATTGCCGGAACCCCCCTGATCGTCTGGAATCTGCTGCTCCTGAAACGCTACGGGTTTCACGACGTCATCATCAATCTGCATCATCTGGGTCCGATGATCGAACAGGCGCTCGGAAACGGCTCGAAGTACGGCCTGCGGATCTACTACTCGCACGAACCGGTGATTCTCGGAACAGGCGGCGGGATCAAACAAGCTGAGCCGAACTTCTCAGGAGAGCCCGTTCTTGTGCTGAACGGCGATACGCTGTTTGATTTGGATCTCGAGGCCTTGTGCGCGTGTCACCTGCGGCGTCAGGCGGCGGCGACCTTGGCGTTGCGATCGGACCCCGACGCCGCTCGTTGGGGAGTGGTCGATGTCGACGCGGACGATCGCATTATGCGCATCACGGGCCGTGGAAGAACGGACGCCGTCCCGACCAAGCCGCGTATGTTTGCCGGCGTCCATATTCTTAACCCTCGTCTGCTGCGCGACGTTCCGAAGGGCAAGCCATCGTCGATCATCGACGCGTACGTCGCGGCGATCCAGCGCGGAGATCTGGTGGTCGGGTATGACTTGACCGGGTACTGGTCCGACGTAGGGACTCCGGAGCGTTATGCCCAGGCGGAGCATGATGCGACAAGCGGACTTATCAGGCTGAGTGAGCGGTTTCCCACCGGTCCTCTGGCCTAGGGGGCTGTTGAAAAAGACCTCCAGCTTCGTTCTCGCATCGCTTAGAGACTCAACGTACGGTGCAAATATACGCTTCGCCTCTTCGCTCGCTGCGGCCTTGCTGGACGCCTTTTTGAACAGCCCTGATGGAACACTGTGTTGATGCTATCTCTTCATGCCTTCGTGGCTGATTCAATTACCCGCTCGTCGGCCTCTTCGGCCTTGTCGCCGAATTTCTGGCGCTGTTGTCTGAGCAAACGAGCCAGATATGTGCGCTGGAGCCTGAGGCGCTCGGCTGCCTTGGTCTGGTTGCCGTCGGCGTCGTGCAGCGCCTGTTCGATAATGCGCCGGCTATGGGCTTCCATGGACTCGTGATAAGGCAACCTGAGATAGGAGAGGGCATCGCTGCCTGCATCGGCCGAGGTGAAGTCCAGAGCAAGCACCTCCGGTTCGATCACGTCCGTATGGCTGAGAATGACGGCGCGGGCGATCACGTTGTCCAACTCCCGGATGTTGCCCGGCCATGAGTAACTTGCCAGCGCGTCCATGGCGGCCGGACTGAACCACATGCCGGGACGTTTCGCTTCCTTCGCATGCCGGCTCAAGAAAAATTTGGCGAGCGCCGGAAAATCGTCGAGCCGCTCACGCAGTGGAGGCAGCGTCAGACCGATCACGTTCAGCCGGTAAAACAGATCTTCGCGGAAATCGCCCGTTTTGACGGCCTGCTTCAAGTCCTTGTTCGTCGCGGCAATAATTCGAATATTGACCGAGACGAGCCTGGTGCCGCCGACCCGATGAAATTCGCGGTCCTGAAGCACCCGCAAAAGCTTGGCTTGCAGCGGGAGGGACATGTCGCCGATCTCATCCAAAAAGACGGTGCCGCCTTCGGCCATTTCAAGCTTGCCCTTCTGCAGGCGGTCCGCGCCGGTGAATGCGCCGCGCTCGTGGCCGAAGAGCTCGTTTTCCAACAACGTCTCCGTCAAGGCGACGCAATTGATGACGACGAGCGGCATGGCATGGCGGGGGCTCCATTGGTGAATCGATCGCGCCAACAACTCCTTGCCCGTGCCGCTTTCCCCCAATAGAAGCACGCCCGCATCCGATTTGGCGGCCCGCTGCGCGGCTTCCAACACGGTGCGGATCTTCGCGCTCGTACCGATGATCGACGCGTAACGGCTGTCTACTTCGTTCTTGAGGCAGGCGACCTGACGCTTGAGCGACGCTCGTTCCAGGGCCTTCGCGATGACGATCAATAAGTGATCCTTATCCAGCGGTTTCGTGAGGAAGTCGTAGGCGCCGTGCTTCATAGCTTCCACCGCAGCTTCGATTGAGCCGTGCGCGGTCATCACGATGACGGGAATGTCCTCGGCCTGTTTGACCGAAGGAAGCCGCTTCAAGACGTCGAGCCCACCGAGCCTGGGCATGTCGAGATCGAGAAGCATCAGATGCGGTGCTTCCTGCTCCACCTTTTCGAGGGCCTGGATGCCGTCGCCGGCGACAAGGGTGCCGTAGTCGGAGGCTTGCAGCCGGTCCTCGAGCATCGTCGTGATGTCTTGATCGTCGTCAACGATGAGAATTTTTGCATTCATCTCTCCTCCTCCAGAGCGTCGTCATTGGTCAATAGTCAGTGGCCAACTACCAACGACCCTTTACCGTGACCATTGACTACACGTTCTCCATCACATTGATCACCAATCCGGTGAGCGGCTTTGGATAAAAGTACGTCGACTTATGCGGCATCCGTTCGCCGGCCTTGGCAACGGCCTGTACCTCACTGACCTTGGTGGCGTTGAGGAGGAGGGCACCCGTGCCGGTGCCGTTCTCGGCCCAATCGAGGGCTTCATGGTCGTCTTTCGTATAGAGGATGGCTTCCTGGGATTGCTGCGTCGGACAGAGCGCGGCGACCACCAGCTGTTGCAGCAGCGAGACATCGAGCTTGGCGCGCGGGGAGGCGTTCGCATCCGGCCGATGCGAGGGCTTCAGCGAGAGCGTCGCATAGCGGGGTTCCCCCTTAAGCGCGAGACCGAAGGTCGGCGTCGTGCGTCCATGGGTGCGCAGGGTGTCAATGAACTTCCCTCGCACCGCCGACTTGTTGTCGTTCGAGAAGGGGAACTCGGTGAAATCGAATGTCTCCGCAAGTTTCGCCTTGATTGCGGGATATGTGCCCAGGGGAGTGGTCGTGACGCGGTGCGTCGGAAGCACGGTCAAGCCGGGATCTTCGAGCGGCGACAACAGCATCAGCACGCCGTCATAGGATGACAGGGGCTCAGACGTTCGGCCCTGCTCCCGCCGGAAGCGCTGATAGTTCAGCGCCGTTTCATACCGGTGATGACCGTCTGCGATGAAGAGGGGCTTGCTTCGCATGATCTCGACGATCTGCCCGAGCACGCCCGGATCTGTGACCGCCCAGAGCTGCTGCCGGCATCCGTTGTCGTCTTGAAAATCTATCCTCGCCTGCTGGCCTTTGACGGCGCGTTCCAGAAGGCCCAGGATCGCGTTCTCCGGATCAGAATAGAGCAGCCAAATGGGACTGAGATTGGCCTTGCACGCCTTGAGAAGGTTCAGCCGGTCTGTTTTGGCGGCTGACCTGGTATTTTCGTGAGGGTAAATCTGGCCGGAATCCAGCGGCTCAAGTTTCGTCGTCGTCAAAAATCCGCGCAGGATCTTTCTCGGGGCACGCGCATCCGAAGAGGGAGGGGAGTACTCGATCGTGTGATAGTACACGGCCGGTCGGCTGTCCCGTTTGAGCGCCCCGCCCGTCATCCAAGATCGAAGCGTTTCTGCGGCGCGCGTGTACCGGTTGTTCATGGCGTCATCGCCGGGATGATCGATGCCGAGCTCGAGCCGGATGATGTTCTGCGGATTCCGGTCATGCAGGGCCTTTTGCCCCGCCGCGTCGATGATGTCATAAGGAGGCGCCACGACGTCGCCGATGGCGCCGACGGCCGTCTGGTCGTACAAGGTCCCGCGAAACGGAATGATCTGAGCCATGTGCTGCCTCTTCTCTGTTGGATTGAAAGCCCGTCCAGCGTTGCGCTGATCTCGCGTGGCGTACGACCGGCGTACGCTCGACCGACGGCATGCTGAACAAGCTGTGAAGGCTGGGCCGTCGTCGCGCTGCCCACCGGATGCAGAAGGCACCGGTCACGCGAAAGCGGCTATCGGTCGCGGGTCACCATGTAATCAGCGGCTACCGAGAGGGCCCGCCGAGCGGTTCCATCTTCGAACTCGCTCAACTCTCGCTTGGCCGCGGTGATGTAGGCCTGAGCATGGTCCAACGCATACACGATGGAACCGTATTCGTCCATGAGGCCGATCAACCGTTGTAAGTCGTCTACCGTCAAGGTGCGCGTTTCCATCCGGTCCTTGATCATCTGCCGATCGGCTTCCGAGCAATGGCTCAGCAGATGAAGAAGCGGGAGCGTGGCTTTGCCTTGACGAAGGTCCTGTCCGAGCGTTTTGCCCAACGACGTCCCATTGGCCGTGTAATCCAAGGTATCGTCCACGACTTGAAACGCGATCCCCAGGTATTGCCCGAAACGGAAGAGACAATCCTGCTGTGCCTCCGATGCCTCGGCCAGGACCGCACCCATACGACAGGAAGCGGCAATGAGCCCGGCCGTCTTATGCTCGACAATCTTGATGTAGTCGGCCTCCGGCATCGCCGGATTGCCGTTATAGTACAGTTGAAGAACTTCGCCCTCCGCCATTTTCTTGCAGGACTCGGCAAGCACCTCATTGATGCCCTGGCTTCGGAACTCAACGACCTGACACATGGCTTTCGAATAGAGGTAGTCTCCGACGAGGATACTGACTGGGTTTCCCCAGATTTTTCGTGCGGTTCGACGTCCCCGCCTGATCTCGGCATCATCCACGACGTCGTCATGGAGCAGGGTCGCGGTATGGATGAATTCCACCAGGCTCCCGAGTTGATGGTGTTCGCGGCCGACGTAGCCGCAGAGACGCGCACAGAGCAGAAGCAGGAGTGGGCGAATGCGCTTGCCGCCGCTATTGAGGATGTGCGCGGCGACCGTATTGACGAGGGCGACGCTAGAAGTCAGATTCTTGTGGATCCGGTCTTCGACCCCCTCGAGCTCATTCCGATAGGCGTCCCACACGTCCGCCATCTTATGAATCGTGGAGGTGACAGGACCCTGTGGCATGCGGCGGATGGTAGGGCAGCGAAGGAAACAAAGTCAAGGCAATCGCAACGAAATCCATGCATTGGTCGGCTTGACAGAGGAATCACCCTTCCATTAATCTGACCCACGAATTTTGTATCGGACCATACTCACGAGGAACAAGGCTCCGCGTCCTCTGAGTCCTCCCGATAGGGCCTCTACCCAGCAGGGAAAAGACCTGCCTTTTTCACGAGATAGGTAACATGGAACTTCCAGGGCTTCCACGGAAGCAAGGCCTCTACGACCCTGAACACGAAAAAGATTCGTGCGGGATCGGGTTTGTCGTCAACATCAAAGGCCAAAAATC
>DASUXH010000217.1:0-4126 GCA_036378015.1 Nitrospira sp.
CGCGTTCAGAGGCGAGCGATTCCGGGATTGGGCGAAAGACCTGAAGGGACACAATGATCTCCTCAATCTCACGCAGCCTGCCGTCATCGAGGAGATTCATCGGCAGTATCTGGAGGCCGGCGCCGACATCGTCGAGACCAACACATTCAACTCCCAGGCGATCTCGCTCGCCGACTATCGGATGCAGAACCTGGCCTATGATCTCTCCAAAGCCGGTGCTGAATGCGCGCGGCGCGCCGTTGCCACGATCACGGCCGCCCAGCCCGGACGGCGTTGCTTCGTCGCGGGGGCCATCGGTCCCACGACCAAGACGTCGTCCATCTCAACGGATGTGAACAACCCCGGTGCTCGCGGAACCACGTACGAGGAATTGGTCGCCGCCTATACCGAGCAGGCGCAAGGCCTTTTGGATGGCGGTGCGGATCTGCTGCTCGTGGAAACGATTTTCGACACGCTCAATGCCAAGGCGGCGTTCTTCGCGATCCAGCAGTTGTTCGCCTCAGGCGCGAGACGGGTGCCTATCATGGCCTCGGTGACGTTCATTCAAGCCGGCAGCAACCGCGGGGTTACCGGACAGACGGTCGAAGCCTTCTGGAATTCGATTTCGCACGTCCCACTCCTCAGCGTCGGGATGAATTGCGCCCTCGGTCCGAAGGAAATGAGGCCCCTCATTGAAGAATTGTCGAGCATTGCCCCCGTCTATATGAGCGCGCATCCCAACGCCGGCCTGCCGAATCCGCTGCTTCCGACGGGGTTTCCGGAAACGCCGGACACGCTGGCCCCGCAACTCCGCGAGTGGGCGGAGAACGGGTGGCTGAACATCGTGGGCGGATGTTGCGGCACGACGCCGGCGCACATCAAACTCATTGCCGAGGCGGTTCGGAACGTGCAGCCGCGTCCGCTCCCGAGCGTTGAGCCGTATACGCGGTTGAGCGGGCTCGAGGCGCTGACCATACGCCCGGACGCCAATTTCGTGAATATCGGCGAGCGGACCAATGTGACCGGATCTCCTGCGTTCGCCAAACTCATTCTTCAGGGCAAGTATGAGGACGCGCTTTCGGTGGCGCGGCAACAGGTAGAAGGCGGCGCCCAGATCATCGACATCAACATGGACGAGGGCATGTTGGATTCCAAGGCCGCGATGGAGAAGTTTCTTCGGCTGGTCGCGGCGGAACCGGATATCTGCAAGGTCCCCGTCATGGTCGACAGCTCCAAATGGGAGGTGCTGGAGACGGGACTGAAGAACATCCAAGGCAAGGCCGTCGTCAACAGCATCAGCCTGAAGGAAGGCGAGCGCAAATTCATCGAGCAGGCCACCTTGGTGAGGCAATATGGGGCGGCCGTGGTCGTCATGGCGTTCGACGAAAAAGGCCAGGCGGACAGCCTTGAGCGGAAGAAGGAGATCTGCGGCAGGTCGTACAAGATCTTGACGGAGCAGGTCGGGTTCAGTCCGACCGATATCATCTTTGATCCGAACATCCTGACCGTTGCGACGGGCATCGAGGAGCACAACGATTACGGCGTGAACTTCATCGAGGCGACGAGGTGGATCAAGCAACATCTGCCTGGGGCGAAGGTCAGCGGCGGCATCAGCAACATCTCGTTCTCCTTCCGGGGCAATAACGTGGTGCGCGAAGCCATGCACTCGGCCTTTCTCTATCATGCAATCAAGGCCGGCCTCGACATGGGAATCGTCAATGCGGGCCAGTTGGCGGTGTACGAGGAGATACCCAAGGACTTGCTCGAACTCGTCGAAGACGTACTCCTGAACCGGCGCCCCGATGCGACCGAACGATTGGTCGCCTTCGCGGAGACCGTCAAGCGTCAGGACAAGACCGTCCTGAAGGACGATGAGTGGCGCAAAGGAACCGTGGAGGAACGGCTGTCCCACGCGTTGGTCAAGGGCATCACGGACTACATCGACCACGATACGGCGGAGGCGCGGCAAAAGTATCCCAAGCCGCTGTCCGTGATCGAAGGTCCGCTGATGGCGGGAATGAACATCGTTGGCGACCTGTTCGGATCGGGGAAGATGTTTTTGCCGCAGGTCGTCAAGAGCGCGCGCGTGATGAAGAAAGCGGTCGCGTATTTGCTGCCGTTCATGGAAGAAGAGAAGAAACGGATGGGCGGCTACCAGTCGCAAGGCCGGGTCATCCTTGCCACGGTAAAGGGGGATGTCCACGACATCGGCAAGAACATCGTCGGCGTCGTGCTCGGCTGCAACAATTATGAGATCATCGATCTAGGCGTCATGGTGCCGTGCGAGCACATTCTGGCCGCTGCCCGGGAGCAAAAGGCGGACATCGTGGGGTTGAGCGGTCTTATTACGCCCTCTCTCGACGAGATGGTGCACGTGGCCAAGGAGATGACGCGAGAAGGCTTCGATGTGCCGCTGTTGATCGGAGGCGCGACGACCAGCAAAGCGCATACGGCGGTCAAAATAGCGCCTTCTTACGAGCCCTCCGTCGTCCACGTCTTGGACGCCTCGCGGGCGGTCGGCGTGGTCGGCAACCTGATGAACCGGCAGCAGAAGGCCGGCTTCGTCCAGGGAATACGGGAAGACTACGACCGTGTGCGGCAGGCCCACCAGGCTCGCGAAGCCAAACCCGTGCTGCCTCTGGCGGAAGCCCGCGCCCGAGGCTTGTCTTCCGACTGGAACACCGTGGATATTCCTGAGCCCGAAACTTTGGGCATCCAGATCATCGCCGACCAGCCGCTCACGGAGCTGCTGCCCTATATCGACTGGTCTCCATTTTTCCACACGTGGGAATTGAAGGGACGCTATCCGGCGATTTTCGAGCATTCGACGATCGGCGCGCGCGCGAAGGAACTCTTTGCCGATGCGCAGGAGCTGCTCGCCCGCATCGTCGACGAGAAGTTGCTGACCGCGAAAGGCGTCTATGGTCTGTTCGCCGCCTGCAGCAGCGGCGACGACATCGAATTGTATGGGGACGCCTCCTCCCGCAAGCCTGTGCTTGCGACCATTCACACGCTGCGGCAGCAGGGAGAAAAGCCCCAGGGCCAGGCGAATTTAGCGCTGGCCGATTACGTCGCGCCGCAATCGTCGGGCCGGACAGACCATGTCGGCGCCTTCGCGGTCACGGCGGGTCTTCGATTGGACGAACTCTGCCGCCGGTTCGACCGTGATCACGACGATTACAATTCAATCATGGCCAAGGCGCTGGCCGACCGTTTGGCGGAGGCGTTCGCCGAATACCTTCATAAACGAGTCAGAGACCAGTGGCGGTACGGCCGAGAGGAGCGGTTGAGCAACGATGATCTGATTCGCGAAAAATATCGGGGGGTCCGTCCGGCCCCGGGGTATCCGGCCTGCCCCGACCATACCGAGAAACGGATCTTGTTCGACCTGCTAGAAGTGGAACGGCATACGGGGATTATCTTGACCGAGAGTTTCGCGATGTTGCCGGCTGCGGCCGTGAGCGGGTGGTATTTTGCCCACCCGGACGCCAAGTATTTTGCGGTGGGAAAGGTCGGAAGGGATCAAGTGGAAGACTATGCCCGCAGAAAGGGTATCGACTTGGCGACCATGGAACGCTGGCTGTCGCCCAATCTCAACTACGAACCCCGCTGATTCGCTCTCAGGAAACCTCCGCCAGAAGCGGTTGTGTCGCCGGTTTCCCAATGGCGGCCGTCAACGCACATTTCAACAGCCGGAACCGCTCCTCGGCCCAGCGGTTGAACGTGTCGGAGTCTTGAAAGACGAGGTCCCAGGCTTTTGCGGCGTCGAGCATCAGGAGTTGATGCACTTGGCCGTCCCCAGGAAAGTACACGACGAGAACCGCGGATTTTCCCGTCAGACTGATGTCGGTGAACACGTGCAGCATGGCGCCATGCGGCAGGCTGACTTCGCGCGACGCCGCTTCGGCGAGCGGCTGATACATGCGGTGCAGAAACTGCGACGTGACTTCATATGCATTGCTGGTGCCGAGGAGCCGCGGGTTGGGGGATTCGCCGAAGAGGTTTTCCGTCAGATAGGTGGCGGCTTCCCACGTTGGCATCACGCCGGAGGTGACGAGGGATTCGCAGAGATAGGCGATCCAGTTCCTCGTAATTCCCGCTTTCTTCACGAACGCAGCTTTTTTGGCCATGATCTCCGGATCCTTTC